>JAQBVH010000013.1 GCA_027623615.1 Planctomycetota bacterium
GGAAGAGCAGAGTCGCGAAGGCGAAGTACCCCACGAACAGGACGAGGCTGGTGACGATCGTCAGGATCTTGAACCAGCGGCGCTTGAAGATCATGGTCGGAAGGCTTGGGCCGAGCGGGGGCAGATGAGAACCGATCCGCCGGGGGAGGGTGACCGAAAAATGGCCCCCTCCGCGTTCCGACGCCGTCGCGTCCGGGATCTTCCCCGCGACTGGCCCTTACACGCTCCGAGCCCGATCCCCACAATGGGCGCCGAATGAAGCCCAACGCACGCGCCACCGCCCTCGAAGCCTCCGCCACCCTCGCCCTCGACGCCCGCGCCAAGGAGCTGCGGGCAGCGGGGGTCGACGTGGTCAACATGGCAGTCGGAGAGCCCGACTTCGAGGCCCCCGCCATCGTGCGCGCCACCGCGGCACGCAAGGCCGAGAGGGGCCCGGTCAAGTACACCCAGGCGAGCGGCACGCCCGAGCTGCGCACGACCCTGGCAATGCACATGACGACCACCCGCGGGGTCGCGGTGAGCGCCGCCGAGGTGATCGTCAACCACTCCTGCAAGCACTCGCTGGCGACCGCGCTCCAGATCCTGGTCGAGCCGGGGGACGAGATCCTCCTACCCGCGCCCATCTGGAACAGCTACTTCGAGCAGGTGCGCTTCGTCGGCGGCACGCCCATCCTCGTCCAGCCCCGCCCCGACCTGGGCCCGGACTTCGCGGGCCTCGCCGCCGCGATCACCCCGCGCACGCGCGGGATCATGATCAACACGCCTTGCAACCCCTCGGGCTACGTCTGGACCGCCGCCGAGCTGGCCCAGCTCGGAGCGCTGATGGTCGAGCGGGACCTGTGGGGCATCTGCGACGAGATCTACCAGCGCCTGGTCTACGAGGGCGAGCCCTTCGCAAGCCTGCTCGCGGTCGATGACGAGGTCCGCGCCCGCACCGTCGTCGTCGACGGCGCCAGCAAGGCCTTCGCGATGACCGGCTATCGCATGGGCGCGCTGATCGCGCCGGTCGAGATCGTGGAGGCCGCAGATCGACTGCAGTCCCAGCTCACCGGCTGCCCGAACGCGATCTCGATGAGCGCCTGGCGGGTGGCCCTGGCCGACGAGCCGCCCGAGGTCGCCGTCATGGCGGCCGCCTTCGACGAACGACGCAAGGTGCTGATGGAAGGCCTGCGCGGGATGGGCCTCGAGACCCCCTGGCCCCGCGGCGCCTTCTACGCCTTCCCGAGCGTCGCCCCCTACCTGGACGAGCGCGGCTCGGCCGGCTTCTGCGCCGACCTGCTCGAGTCAGAGGCCCTGGCGATCGTGCCCGGCGCCGTGTTCGGAATGGACGAGCACGTGCGCTTCTCGTACGCCACCAGCCTCGACAACGTGCGCGAAGCGCTGGCGCGCATGGAGCGCTTCCTGGAGCGGTAGGAGCTCCTCCCTCGGCCTTGCGCCACGTCGAGACCTTGTAGGAGGCTTACCTTCGGGAGTGCGCGGGATGATCTCCGAGCCGTAGCGGCAACTCGCGGGGCCGGGCAACCTAGTGGCTGCATGCTTCTTCCCCTCGCGCTCTTCCTGTTCGCTCCCGACGTCGATGGCCTGCGTGACGGAGAGTCCGCGCGCTGGCTGCCGGCCGCCCCAGAGGTCCTGACCAACGACGACGTCCCCCTGCGGCGCTACGAGGTCGGCCGGGTGATCGACGCCTTCACCGGATATCCGATCGAGGGCGCGCAGGTCGAGGCCTGGACCGAGGAGATCACCGCGCAGTCGGGAGGCTTGCGCCGGGTCGGCGAGGCGCTCACGGACGCGACCGGTCAGGTGCGCGTGCGCGTGCGCGACGGCGGGCTGTCGGCCGAGAAGGTCCGCGTCCGCGCGGGGGGGTACCTCACCTTCTCGGGAACGCCAGGTGACCTCGAGCGCGCGCGGCTCGTACCCCAGAGCGAAGAGCCCCCGCGGCTCGAGGTGCTCGACGTCCTGGGCCGTCCGATCGAGGGCGCGCGCGTCACGACCACCTACTCCTGCGCCCACGACCTCCCGGCCTTCGAGGCCGAGACCGACGCCTTCGGGCGCGTGACGCTCCACGAGTACGGCTACCAGGATCACGAGAGCGAGCTGCGCATCCGCGCCCCGGGTTACGCCGGGCACAAGTACTACAGCGAGGTCCTGGTCCCCGCCGACGGAGGCACCGATCGCGTGATGCTCCTGCGCGCGCCGCGGCAACGGGGCGTCTTCCTCGACGCGGCGGGCCTTCCGCTCGCGTTCACCACGCTCTGGGCCCAGGACGGGGACGGCTACCACATCGGCGTCACCAAGGAGGATGGTCGCGTCGAGTTCGAGGAGCGCTACGACGGCGAGGAGTTCTACGTCCGCTCCTTGCAGAACGGAGAGGATCGCCACCTGTACTCGGGCCCGCTCCCCTGGGACCTCGAACCGGTCATCGCGCCGCGCCTCGACGCGGACCGCATCGACGCGCTGCCCAGGGGCACCCTGCGCATCGTCTCCCCGGAAGAGGGCTACGTCCCCTACTACCTGTTCCACGAGAGCGGGTTCACCGAGGACGGGCCCGGCCAGAACGCCGAGCCGATCGAGTGTCCGGAAGGCTGGGTCACGGTCGAGTACGGCACGCCGTTTCGTGAGTGGCTCCCCGGACGCCATCGGGTGCAGGTCGTCGCTGGGCAGGAGACGGTGCTCGAGCTCGACCCGCGGCCGGCGCTCTGGGTCGCGGTCAAGCTCCCGACGGACGAGAGGACGACCCTGACCTTCCAGTCAGGCGAGAACGCAATCCAGCACCTCGTCGGCACGACCGAGGACGCCGACCTCGTCTCCCTCACGTCGTTCGCCGTGCCCCATGACCAGGACCTGGTCGTCGTCGCGGTCGGACCGGACACGCGGCGCACGGTCGTCCCTGCCAGCTCGAACCGGACCGCGCTCGGGAGTGAAGATGCTCCCGCTCTGGTCATCGACCTCACCGGCGACGACAAGCTCGTCGAGAGCCTGCTCCCCGACCCCGCGCCGGACCGCAGCGAGGAGATCGACTTCCTCGTCTCGACCTACGACGAGGAGGGCAACCCGATGGTCGGCAAGCTCCACGCGACCGGGCACACCGGACCCGCGGTGCTGCCCATGTCGCGCGGTCAGTTCCGTGTGACCTGCGGCAAGGGCGAGCGCCTACTCCTGCGCTTCACCGCGCCCGGCTACGCCGAGACCGGCGCCCACTGGATCGCGCGCAACAACAAGAACGTCGTGCTCGAGACGACCTCCCTCAGCACGATCGTGATCGAGAGCGACACGCCCTACGTGGTCGAAGAGCCGTACCACGAGACGCTCGAGAACCTGCACCCCGGCCCGATCCGGCCGGTGATCCAGTTCACGGACGGCCGCCGCCTGGCCCTGGACCTCTACCTGGAGCCAGGCGAGATCCGCACGCTCCGCGTGGACTGAAGGCCTGACCGACGTACGGTGTCAGCCGCCCGGTGGCGGTCTCCCCACCACGAAGTACCGCACCGGACAAGGTCCCGCGACTTGCGACCCCGAGCCAGGTAGTGGCGTGGTTTGCTGCGGCACAAACTGGCGGCGAGACAGCCGACGGGCGTCCCAGATGACACCGTATTGCTACGCAGACGGGTCGTACACGTTCGTCGCGGCGCCGAACTCGGCCTTGGCGATCTCCTGCACCTTGGCCAGCACCGCAGGGTCGGTGGCGTCGGCGAAGACGTAGAACTTCCAGAGGTTGCGGTAGCTGGCCTCCAGGTCGCCCAGGCGCGGCACGCGGTCGGCGTAGGTCGAGAGCGGCTGGATGCCGTCCTCGCCAGGCCAGCGCACGTGGATGCGCGCCTCCTTGAGCTGCATTCTCTGGGCCGGACAGTAGACGATCACGCGCACGTCTCGCCCGGTGGCGAAGCGCACCAGGTCCGCGATCCTCTCCTCGACGTCCAGGCGCGCCGCGCGGCCGCCGGCGGAGAAGTAGCGCTGGACGAGCTCTTCCTGCACCGACTCGTTCTCGTAGCGCGGGAAGACGCAGGCGCGCTTGTAGAGGCGCCGCTCGCGCAGGCGCCCGGTCAGGTCGTCGACCTCGCTCTCGAGGGCATGCCCGCCCTTCTTCGCGGCTCGGTCCAGCGTGTCGAGGATCGAGTGGTCGGTCTGGTCGTAGAGGTCCTCCTCGGTCAGCACGCCCGCCGCCACGCAGCGGTCGAGGGCCCGCGCGATGAGCGCACCCGCCGCGACCTTGGCGTGGTGGTAATACACCCGCTCCGAGAAGTAGTAGCGCGCCTCGAGCATGCGCACGATCTCGCTGAGGATGTCCTCGCGCAACAGCGTTCGCTTGGCCAGGTCGATGTAGAGATTTCCGCTGCCCCGGTCGATGCGGAAGTAGCTCGTGACGCGCGCGTCAACCTCGAGCCGCAGCCCGCTGAAGTAAGCGTCGCGGGCCAGGTAGTCGAGGATGTCGGCCGCGATCGTGCCGCCGACCAGCTGACCCCAGTAGGCAGGCACGTCGCGCCGACCCTCGGTGCCCGGCTTGGTCAGGACGCTGAACACGTCCTCGCGCACACCCAAGTCGTCGAGCACGCGCCCGAGCTTGCGCTTGCGGTCGAACAGGCGCACGTAGCGATACGCGGAGTCGTGGCGCTCGAAGAGGCCGTCCTGGTCCTCGACGCTGTGGCCGAAGGGCAGGTGGGTGATGTCGTGCAGGAGCGCCGCGAGGCGGATGACGCGCGCCTCCTCCTCGCTGATCGCCAGGCTGGCTGCCGGGTCGAGCTCGAAGGAGAGGTTGATCGCGTCGATCATCTTCTGGGCGACGTGCACCGTGCCGATCGAGTGATCGAAGCGCGTGTGCAGGGCGCCCGGGTAGACCAGGTAGGCGTGCCCGAGCTGCTTGACCCCGCGCAAGCGCTGGAACTCCGGCGTGTCGACGACGCGTAGCTCGTCGTGGGTCAGGTAGATGTCCTGGTGGACGGGGTCGCGCAGGACGCTGAATCGCTTTCGGCCAGCCATGGAAGAGCGCCGCAGTGTAGCGTCGTGGCGCCGGGGCCTCCTCGTGAAACCACACCCCAGGCGCCCCCGTTGGGGCCGCCTACGCCTCCGCAGGAGGCGTGATTGTCTTTGCGCGCCACACCTGACGGTGTGACAGCCCGGAGCTCGCACCCGTGGCGCAATCCATTCTGTCTAGGATGGAGCCATGCGCGCCGTCTGGATCAGCCTCGTTCTCGCCTGTCCCTGCCTTTCTCAGGAAGAGGGAATCCCCCACCCGCCGCGCGAGTTCACGCGCATCGCGGACAAGGGCACGATCGAGGAGCGCCTGCACCTGGCGGTGTGGTTGATGCGCGAGAACGGGCGCCGCGTGCTTGCCCCCACTCAGGAGCAGCGCGAATCGGTCAAGGATCTGCTACGGCAACCGGATTCGGGGATCACCTGCATCGCCCCCGAGGGGTTGCACAATCACGGGGTGCTTCTCCCCGAGGGTGGGTCACAATTCTCGTTCGAGCACGAGAGCCACGGTCAGTGCTACGACGAGTGCGACTTCCGTCTGAACTGGGGATTCGATCCCAACCTCCGCGGCAATCGCATCGGCCTGATCGCGCCGGTTGGAGACGTGCCTCTACTCGAGCTCCCCCTGCAACGGGAGCCGGCACCAGAATGGACCAAGAGTCGCGTGGATGCCTGGTTCGCCTGCTGGGAGAACCTGACCGAGGACGATGTCGCTAGCGGTTCGACGTTCCGCGATCACTGGAAAGACCTGTTCCGCCCGCAAACACCCCTGGTAGGGATGACCTACCTCCAGCGCATCTGCACGCCGGGGTCCTCCAACCGCCTGGTCGCCTTTCGAGCGCTCGGCATGAACGAGCACGGCGCCTACACGATCGCCTGGCGCGTCCTGAACCGCTGGCCGCGCAGCACATTGATCGAGCCTGTCCAACCCGGAGCCCACGCGGAGGTCCCGGACGCGCCCGACTGGCTCTGGGAGGCCTACGACGAGATCGACCAACCAACCCTCGTCGCGTGGCTCGAAGAACTCCGGGTCCGCACACGCCCCGAGCTGCTCGAGGTCGACGAGGACGACCGCCAGCGCTACGAGAAGGTGACCACGGGCGCCGGTGACTCCCTCGGCGCTCGCGGCGGTTTCGCGCGGATCGTCGAGCGTGGCCAGTACCTGCCCCTGGTCGGCGAGGAGGGCGGCGGGACCTACTACTCCTTCCGCGAGGGCAAGCACACGTGGGGCGGCGGCCAGATCGGCGTCGAACGGCGCAGCTGGTGGGGCCCCTTCGCGGGAAACCTGATGGTCGACCTGGGTGACCTGAAGTTCACGGACCTACGCAAGGCCATCGCTGGTGAAGTCCCGGAAGCAGTCGCTGCCGTCCCACAACTCGCCGCATCCTGGGAGCTGTTCCACACCTTCCATCGCACCGGCCCGCGCACGATCAGCGAGGCCACGCAGCAGCGACTCGACGAACTACAGATCCGGGGGGGCGCTCCAGCAAACCTCGGTCACAGCTACCTCTTCCGCAACACCCACCTGCCGGACAGCGACGAGCTGGTGCTCTTGACCATCCTCGAGGTCGATGACGTCGGCATCAGCTTCGCCTGGCGCATCCTCAAGAGTTTCCCGATGCGCTGACCGACAGAAGCGAACGCGCGGGTGGGGCTACGGGGGGTGGGAATACGGTGCCGGAATACGGTGCCGTATTCCCACCCCTACTCCTCACTTGTTCGACGAGCCGCCCATGCGTTCGAGGGCAGTCAAGGCCGCCGCGCGGACGGAGGCGTCGTCGTCCTCGATCAGGTCGAGCAGCGTGGCGACCCCGCCCACGTCGCCGAGGGCCGCGATCGCGTGGGCAGCGGCGACGCGCCGCGTGGGGTCACCACTGGCCACGTTGCGCTGGATGGTCTCGATCGCGCGCAGCTTGGTGTCGGCGCCGAAGCTGGCTGCGGTCAGCCGGTAGGAGGCGTAGCGCTCGAGCATGTCGAGGGACTTGAGCGCCACCTCACGCATGAAGCCGTCCGGGTGCTGAATGAAGGGCAGCAGCAGCGCGGGCTCCACGCCCAGGTCGCGCTGACCGGCAGCTTCGATCAGGTTGTGCGCCACATTCTGGCGGCTGACGACTCCGGGCGTCAGACCGCGGCGAATGAGCTGCGCCGCTTCCTCGACGGGCAGGTGATCCAACTCGACCTCGCCGTAGAGCCCATCCGTCAGGCGCTGATTGGGAGCGACCACCTCGGCCAGGCGGGTCCACAGGCCCGGCCAGCGCCGCATGTCATCCTCCCAGTAGCTCTCGAGGATGTCGAACATCACCTGGATGCGCTCGTCGAGTTGCTGCTCGGTCTCCCCGTCGCGCAGCTCGTAGGCCCTCGGCAGCAGCTTGGCGCACGACTCGGGTCCACCGAGGAGGATCAGCAGCGCCACGGTCACCTCCTGGGCCCACTGGTCGGCCTCGCGCTCCCCGTTGACCAGCTTCGCGTAGCCGTCGACCAGGTCGAGCAGGTCCTGATCGCTCTCCCGCGCCAACACCAGCGAGCCAGCGGCCCTGTCCCCGTTCGTCCACAGGTCCTGCAGGAGATGCGGCGGCCGGTCGACGAGGGACATTCCGACCTCCGTGTGCATGGCGAGCATCAGCTCGTAGGCCATGATCCGCATCGACACCTCCGGGCTGGCCGTCAGGCGGCGCGCCAGGCTGGAGAGATCGGGTCGCGGAGTGATCCGCAGGAGATCGCTCAAGGCGTCGCGTTCCCTACCGGGCACCTGGTCCAGGAACGCTTCCGCCGCGGCGGAGGGATCCTGCGCACCTGCGAGGTACGCAGCGACCACCTGGGACCGGCTGCGCTTCACCCAGCTGGCGAGTTCGCTCAGCTTCCGGTAGGTGTCCCAGATGGCCGGCAGCTCCTGCTTGCGCAGACCAAAACGAGCCCAGTAGGCGTACTCCGGCTCGCTGCCGCGGCTGTTGTGCTTGAAGGTCAGGCTGATGCGGTCCTCGACGATGCCCGGCATCAACGGCAGCACCGCCTCGGGCAAGGCCGCTCGGTCGAGCTTGGTGACGAGACCGTTCCATGCCGAAGCGCGCATGTACTGGTTGCGGACCTGCAGCGCCGCGACGTACTGGTCGATGGTCAGGTCGCCCGACTCCAGCAGGCTCTTCGCGCTCGACTCGCTCCCAGCGCTCACCGGCAGCGCCTCGACGTACTCGATCATCCGCGGGAGGACCACCTCCCTGATCGCCGGCGAGAAGGTGGCTGCGTTCAGGGACCAGCGCGCGACCGACGGCTCGTCCAGGCAGGCGAGCGCGAGGTCTCGATACGCACCGACCGTCGACTCCGTGCAACGCGCGAGGTACCTGTAGGAAACCGAGTTGATCACCGACCGCCGCAGCTCGTTCGACCCTACACTCCTCGCGTAGGTCGCGATCTCCCGCAGCAAGGTGTCGTCCGCCGCGGCCAGCGGATCGGTCGCAGCCTGAGGCCAGCGCGGAACCATCTGCTCCACGAACTGCGTCATCGCCTCCTCACGCGCCTCGTGCTCGGGGATCGAGGGCACCTTCGACCAGAAGCCCCCGAATCCGGCGACGACCAGGTGGCGAGCGATCGAACCGCGCAGCACGACCTCTGCGCTGATCAGCGCTTCGCCCAGCGCCTCGTCGGCCGCTTGGATGTCCTTGGCCACGAGATGCACGAGGGCACGCGCGCTCAGGTTGACCACCTCCGGCCGCGGACTGCGCAGGCCCTCCTCGAGCACAGGTAGCGCGCGGGTGCCGTAGGCCGCGAGCGCGAGCAACGCCTGCTCCGGGTCCCCCATCACCATGCGCTCGATCGTCTGGCGCACGTTGACCAGCACCGCGTCCTCCTTGGCCGGTAGCTCGAGCTTCTCCAGGTCGGCGAGGTTCTTGCGCAGGTTGACGTGGGACGGGTAGCGCAGGATCGCTGCCTCGAAGACCTCACGCGCTTGCGCGAGTCGGCCCAGCTCCATCAAGCACCTCCCCAGGCTCTGGCTGGTCAGGCCGCCGTTGTCGTCCGGGTACTTCTCCAGGAGCTGCCGGTAGAGGTCGGCCGCCGCGTCGAAGTCGCGCAGCGCGGTCTCCTGGTAGTAGGCGGCGTAGTAGAGGGCGTTGCGCTCGTCGTCCTCCTGGGCATACGCGGGCAAGGCCAGGGCGAGGGGGAAGAGCAAGCTTGCGAGTCGGATCATCGGTCTCTCCTTCGGGCGTGGGATACGGCCCCAGTTGGGAGACTGATCCTCGTCGCTCGCGCTGTACCAGCGGGTCCCGAAGGTGTCCCGATGACGTACCGAGTTCCCCTCAGGCGCCCGGGGCAGCCATGCGATAGCCGGCACCGGTGACCGTCACCACGATGCGCGGGTCGCTCGGATCGAGCTCGATCTTCTTGCGCAGACGCGCCATGTGGTTGTCCAGGGTGCGGGTCGTCCCGGCCTGGCGCACGCCCCAGATGTCCTTGAGCAGCGCTGCGCGCTCCACGACCTGACCGACACGGGCGGCGAGGTAGGCGAGCACTTCGGCCTCCAGCGGCGTCAGCTCCTCTTCCCGGTCCGTGTGGTGCACGCGCCGGCCAGCCAGGTCGAGGCGCACCTCGCCGTAGCTCAGGACCTCGAGGCTCGCGCCTCCTCCCGCGCGGCGCAGCAGCGCGTCGATGCGCGCCCGCAGGAGCGCCAGGGCGAAGGGCTTGGTCACGTAGTCGTCGGCCCCGAGGCCGAGGCCCATGACCTGGTCCATCTCCTGCCCGCGCGCGCTCAAGCACAGCACGGCGCGCTGATCGCCTGCCGCGCGCAGCTCGCGCAAGAGGTCGAGGCCATCCCCGTCCGGCAGGTTCAGGTCGAGCACGACCAGCGCCGGGTCGAAGCTGGCCAGCGACGCCCGCGCCGATGCGCAATCCGCCGCGTGTTCGACCTGATGGCCGTCCGCCTCCAGGTTGAAGGCCAGACCGCGGGCCAGCGCCGCGTCATCCTCGACGAGGAGCACCTTCGCCGTCATGCGTTCATCTCCCGGGGCAACTCGAGGCGCATTTCACAGCCGCCACCTTCACGATCCAGGCCTTCGAGCCGACCGCCGGCCGCGCGTGCCACCTCGCTCGCGAGGGCCAACCCGAGCCCGGCCCCGCGGGCGGTCGTGTCCGGGCCACGGGTGAAGCGTTCGAACAGGACGGCGCGCTCGACGGGCAATCCGGGGCCCCGGTCGAGGACGCGCACGCGCGCCAGGCCAGCCTTGCTCTCGAGCCGCACCTCGACGAGGCCTCCGCCGTGCACGCGCCCGTTCGCGATCAGGTTGCCGATCGCGCCGCGCAGGGCCGCATCGTCGGCCCGCACCAGCACGGGCACCCCGAGTGTTGTGATTGTCAGTTGCCCCTCCGCGAAGAGTGGCCGGTGCGTCTCGAACAGGCCGCGCACGAGCGCCCCCAACTCGACGCGTGTCGTGCCGACCGATCCAGCGTCCAGGCGCTCGAGGTCCAGGGCCGACTGGGCCAGGTCCGAGAGCGCTCCCGCCTCGTCGACGATCGTCTGAGCGAAGGAGCGCGCCTCTTCCTCGTTGCGCGCGCGCCCCTCCACGAGCGTCTCGGCGTACAGCCGCATCACCGCGAGCGGCGTACGCAGGTCGTGCCCCACCCGCTGCACGAAGGCCGCCCGCTCTTCTGCCACGGCGCGCTCGCGGCGCACCGCGCGCCAGGTGGTCATCACCGCCGCCAGCCCGAGCACGAGCAAGAGGATCAACCCGCCCCCGATCAGGCCCAGGTGCCGGGTCCTGCGCTGGGCGAGCTCCGTTCGCGGCAGGCTCGCCACGCAGACCTGGCCCGGCAAGAGCGAGCCGAGGGTGACCATCTCGACCAGTCCGTCGTGGGTAGCGCTGGCCCGGTCAGCTCGATCCGTGAACGTTCCCGCCGGGGCGCTGGGCAGGGGCGCTTCTGCGAAGCGCAGCCCCCCGTCTTCGTCCGGCGCCCAGGCGACCAAGTGGGCCCCGAGCACGACGGCGCCCCGCGTCACGTCCGCTGGCGGAACGAGGTCCCGCAAGCGCGTGATGCGGGCGAGCTGCGTGCGCCGCGCTGCGAGTACGGGCTGGGCTGCGGGGCCGAGCTGGGACAAGAGGCCTAGGACGGCGGGGTCCGCATCGAGGCCAAGGTGCTTGACCAGGTCATGCGCCAGGTCCGGGTCGCCGCTGCCCTCCCGCTCGGCATCGGCCCTGTGCAGCAGCACGCGCGCGAGCAAGGCCTCGCTCGTCGTGCAGGTCTCTGGAGTCAGGAGCCCCACGAGGTCCTCGGTCAGGCGACGCGCCTGCACCTCGTCGCCGGCGCGACGCTCCAGGGCGGCGTGACGGTGGAGGGCGATCAGCTGGCAGACCAGGGTGTTGCGACTCGAGCCTGCGGCGCGGTACGACTCGCGCGCCTCGGCCTGGGTCGCCGGGTCGCGTTCGAGGGACGCGGCCTGATCGAGGAAGAAGCGACCCTCTGTGTCGGTCAGGGGCGCGAGGGTCAGGTGCAGGAGTGGCTCGGGCTCGGCCGGATGCACGAAGCGGCCGTCCCGACCCCGAACCGCCGCCGCGCCATCTCCCGCCGCCTGGACAACGAGCTCGCCGGCCAGCGAGGTGACCGTGCCCGCGTACGAGCGCGCCTGCGCCGAGAGCGCGCTGCGCTCTCCGAGCTCGAAGGCCTGACGTTCGCGCACGAACAGCCCGACCGCCAGCCCGACGAGGAGCAGGGCCGCGAGGCCGAACACGAGCGCGCCGCTGTGCGCCCTCAACGCTCCGGCTCCGGACGCTCGAGGACGAGCCCGACCTGAGGCTGACTTGGATCGACGCCGCGCCGCACGAGCACGCCGTCCAGATACAGGTCGTGCGGCCCGGGCATCAAACCGCGCAGCTCGAACGCGCCACCCTTCTTCGAGAAGGCCTCGCGCTCGCCGTCGAAGCTCCAGGGCCGCGCCTCGATCTTCGTGCGCGGCGGCAGCGGCTGCTGCGGATCAACGAGCGTGCCCTTGATCGAGAGGCCGGCCGCGACGACGAGCTCGAAGTCCTCGCTGCCCGCCTCGACCGGAATCGCCGCGGGGCTGACCGCGAGGCCACCGTGCTGCGCGTTCCACGCACCCCGGGCCACCCCGACCAACCACACGCCGCCCGGGACATGGTCGAAGCGGAAGCTGCCGTCTTCCCCGGTGATCGTCGTCGCGCGGTTGAGGTGCTTGTGCCCCAGATAGGTCGCGCGCGGACCGCGCTCGGGATCGGGCGCGACGAGACAGAGCTGGACCTCAGGCAGGGCGTTGCCGTCCTGGTCGATCAGCCGGCCCGCGATCGGACCCTCCGGAGGCAGCTGGAGGGGGAACTCGACCGGCTCTGGACCCTCGAGCAGGAACGACTCGGCGCTGCGGTAGCGCAGGTCTCCCACCCGCCCGTGGTGCAGGCTGGCCGTGCCCCCCGGCGCGTGGATACGGAGCTCGAGCGGGACGCCGAGCGGGAGCTGGCGCAGGCGCGCGGTCCCGCCCTCGTCCGTGGTCCCCTCGTGGATCTCGTCGTGTCCGTCGAGGCGGCTGAGGCGCACCCGGACGTGCGCCGGCGTGCCGTCGGTCTCGGTGACGTGGATGCGCACCTCACCGGCAGGCTCGAGGCGCACGATCAGCTCGGCGTCGGCATCGGGCAGGGTGAGCGCCCGACCCGGCCAGCCTTCCGCGCGCACCCACGCCTCGCTGCGACGCACCGGGAAGGCGAGCTCGAAGCTGCCGTCCAGAGCGGTGCGCGTCTGCCGGTCGTCGAGCCACAGGTTGGTGTCCGCCAGCGCCTCCCCCCGGGGGGCCAGCACGCGGCCGCGGAGGGTGCGTGTCCCCTCGGGTAGCCAGATCACATGCTCGCGCGGTTCTCCCGCGCCCATGGCCGCGATCGATTGGAGCTTGCGCTGATCCCCGCAGAACACGGCCACGTCGAGGGGGACGTCGACCGGCACGTCGAAGGAGACGATCGACTGGCCCGCCTCGACCTCGATCAGCTCGCCGAGGCCGACCAGGAGGGACATGCGTCCCTCTTGGGTCGACGGGTCGGAGGGTCGACTCACCCGCCAGCGCACGAAGAAGCTGGACGGGACGAGGATCTCGTCCTGGCCCTGCTCCAAGACGACGAGCGTCAGCTTGGCGCAGGGCGCGGCCGGCGGTGTGGGGACCGGGTCCGCGTCGCCATGCGCGGGGGCGTCCTCGATGGCCGTGGCCTGTGGCTGCGGATCAGCCCCAGGCTCCGGCGAGCAGGCAGCCAGCGCCAGCGAGGCGGCCAGGAGGAGAACCAGGATGGTGCGCATCGTTGCCCATTACTCTGCACGAGCCTCCCCCGTGAGTGGAGAATCGGTGGGAAGATCATCTCTCTCGGCGCGTCGAAACAGGGGGCCGTGGGATCAGACTCTCCTGGGCGACCCCGTTGGGGCCGCCTACGCCTCCTGCGGAGGCGCGGGTGTCTCTTGGCGCCACACCCCACGGTGTGGCAGCCCGGAGTCTGCACCCAAGGCGCGGACTCCTGGCTGGACACGCACACATGATTCTCGCGCACGCACTGGTGTGTCTCCCGCTCGGATCGCTTCCCCCCGGCCAGGAACCGGCGGGCGCGATGATCGAGGAGGCCGCGACCATGACCCCCGCGACCAACCTGCCGGCAACGCGCGAGGCGCTGCACTTCCCGGCTGGCACCGACCTGTCGACGGTGCTGAGCGCCTACGCGCGCGGATGTGAGCTCCTCTGGCACACCACCGCTCCGGACGCCGTTCGGTCCACGGTCCTGCGCGCTGACCTCACCTGGTCTCCTGACGAGGCGGCCGCCGGCGTCGAGGCCCTGTGCCGCGAGACGCAGCTCGCGCTCTGGGTCGAGGCGCACGGACCCTGGGGCGTGCTGAAGAGCCAGCCGCTCGCGGAGCTCGGGATCGGTGACGCGCGCTTCGTACCGGCCGAGAGCCTGGACCTCCTGCCCGACCGGCCCGCGCTCCCGGTGACCACCGTCCTGCCGATCGGCTCCCTGGTCGAGGCCGCGCGGGCCCGCAACTTCCCGGACGCCGACGGCCTGCACGTGATCCGTCCGGGCGACGGACGCGTCGGTTGGAACGGCCTGGTCCTCTGGGGCTTCGCGCCCGAGGTCCGCGCCGCGGCCGCAGCCTACGCAGGCACGACCACAGCCGATCCCGTCGAACCCGTCGAGCGTGAGCCCCTGCTACGCGCGATCGAGCGACGCCCGACCTTCGGCGTCGAAGACCACATCCACCACCTCCGTCGCGACGACGGTGTCCTCGCGGGAACCCTGACCCTGGTCGATGGCGGCGCGTTCCTCGTGGAGGGCAACCTGGTCAGCCTCGAGGAGCTCCTGCGCGCCTATGAGCTCGCAACCTGGCGCTCGGTGGAGTTCCTCGGGGGCTGCCTCCAGTCCGCCCGCCAACTCGCGGCGCCCGCGTTTCCGAGGCGCCGCCTCACGCAGGCCGAGCTCGACCACTGGATCCAAGCCGTCCTGGCCAGCCATGGCTGGGTCGGTCAGCCGAGGACGCGCTCCGGCCTGTTCGTCCGGCCGCTTGGCCGCTACGGCTCGGCGACCGACTTCCTCGAGGGTCCCGTGGACCCGGCCGAGCTGGCGCAGGCCATCTCCGCTGGCGCCGCACGCTTCGTGCTCGTGCCCGACGAGGTCGCGCGCGCCGTCGACCTCCTCGACCGGACCGAGCACGCTCTGGTCGGCCTGACCTTCGGCCGCTGTGAGCGGCGGGACTGGGGCGAGGGGTACTACCTGCTCGGACCCGAGGCGCGCGTCCGTCAGGCCTACGCCGCGCTCTGCGCCCTCGACGAGGCCACGCGCCGCGGACCGGCGGTGCTCGTCGTGCGTGTCGACGGGGACGCC
>JAQBVH010000014.1 GCA_027623615.1 Planctomycetota bacterium
CGGGCAGATCACGCGTCAGCTCGAGGCGCGCACCCACGTCCGCGAGGGCAACCGCGCACGGGCGCTCGAGATCCTGGTGGACGGCCCGGACCTGGGTGAGACCCTGACCTTCCTCGACGCCGCGGCGGGGCACTGCGCACGCACGCAGGACGGACGCGGAGCCGTGATCGAGCTCGGCGCGGAGTCCCTGCGCAGGGAATGGCGACGGCGCACGACGGCGCGGCTCGCCGACGACGTCCAGCGCGTGATCGTTGCCGCGCGCGCCCTGGGCGTGGACCACCACGCCGACGAAATCGAGGCGGTCGAATCGAAGCCGCAACGCGCGCCGCAGATGCACCGGCAGGTGGCCGACGCGAGCCGCGTGCTGGCCCAGCTCGACCCGGACGAGGCGGAGGGTTGGCAGGCTGTCGCGCAGCGCCATCAAGCCCACGCCTACGAGGTGCAGCAGGCGCAGAACCGGGAGAAGATCCAACGGGACCTCGAGCTGCTCCGCCTGGCTGAGGAAGCCTTCGAGCGTCCGGGCGTCCTCGGCAGCGATCGCATGCGTTACGAAGCCGCCGTCGCCGAGCTCGAGGCCCGCGGCGCCCCCGACGGCCTCTATCGCGAGCCCATCCTCGTCGACCCCATGCTCGTCGACCTCTTCCACACGGCGGCCAAGCACTACCGCACCGCTGGCAACCCGCAGCTCGCGCTGACCTTCGACAGGGCGACGGATACTCGGAGCATGATCGTGAGGCGTGACGAGGAGCAACGCCGCGTCCGTAAGCAGCAGCATGTCCGGCGCACCCAGAGCAACCAGGCCTGGCATCAGGAGCTCGAACAGTACGGGGAGAAGGCCTTCGTCCAGGCCCTGCGCCAGAGCTTGCGCCAGGCCAGCGCGGCCTTCGAGCGCGCTGGCAGGGCCGAGGCCCGCGTCGCGTCCCTGGGGGCGCTGCGGGCCCTGGTGGGCAAGGGCCTGCATGAACCCGGCGCCCCGGCTGCCGAGGAGTTGATCACGCACCTGTGCGAGGGCGCCCTCTACGAGAGCGGCAGCCGTCGCGCGGCTCAGATGCTCGAGCTGGCGCAGCGCCTGGAGCTCGGCCAGGGCGAGGGCACTGCGCCGCGCAAGGCGCGCAAGGACCGGGACGAGCTGCTCGAACGGCTCGAGGCCCTCGAAGTAGAGATTGACGCGCTCCGGCGGGAGCTCGGCGGGAAGTAGCAGTCGCGTTCGACCTCTTCGGGAAGGTGGTCGCCCACCATCCCGGAGAGCATCACTTCTCGGAAGTCGCCACCTCGGCCGCACCCACCTCGAGGTCGGGGGGCCGCTCGAACGGCACCTGCGAGGTGTGCAGTGTCCCGCGCTCCAGCACGATCGCGGCGCGATGGGTTTCGTTCCCGGGGACGATCACCTGGTCGTCGAGGATTCCGCCGACATGCCACTCCCCGGGGGACAGCCAGGGCACGCGATAGGGTGGACCGCGGAACCAGGCGTGGCCGTAGACTCCCGGTCTTGCAGGCGAGGAGATGCGCAAGATGCACTCCGCGGCGTAGGGGGCGCCCTGTTCGTCGTAGAGCTCCACCTCGACCGCGGCCGTGTCCTCGAGCGGCACGGACCAGTCGGCCCCGCGCTCCGTCACAACGAGTGCAACGCCCTCGCGGGTGTCGGGGTAGCGGAAGGTCCCGATGTCAGCCTGGAAGTACACCTGCCAGACTCCCGTGGGGAGCTCGAACCGGATGGCCGTTCCCGAGGAGGCGCTCGCGAGTGGGATGCCGATCGGCGTGTCGAGCTCGCGCCGGAGCACGAGTCGTGCGGCAGGACCGATCCTCGCTGCGCTGTCCCAGCCCTGCACCATCGGGTTTCCGAATTGGATCCGGAGTTCGCCCCAGCTCTGCGCGATGGGATCCAGGACCACCAGCTGCGTGGGGACAGGACCTCCACTCAGTCTCGGAGGCTGGACCACGATCGACCGAGGCCGATAGCCGAGCCGTTCGACGTGGATCACGAGCGGGGGGCGCAGCGCCAGGTCCGAGGCGGGAGGACCCGTGAAGAGCAAGGCGACTCGGTTCCATCCGTCGCAGTCTGGCGGGAGTTCGATCTGCATGGCCGCCAGGTCCGAACCATCCGGACGCAGCGGGCGCAGCCCGGACTCCTGCGGCTCGATGAGCATGCCGTGGGTCCCCCCGATGGGGCGAGCTTCCCACGGTCCGCGCAGGGGACCATCGGGGGCGGCGAATTCGAGCACCACGCCGTAGACCGGCAGGAGCTGGAGCTCGGCGGTGGGCGATCCCTCCGTGACGAGGGCCGCCGCCGACGTGGTGCAGCCCGGGCTCCTGGCTTGGAGGTACCAGTCAGTGCCCTGGTCCAGATCGCGCACTGTGAATTCGCCCTCGGCGTCGAGGTCGCCGCGCACGACGTGGGCGGTTCGGCCTTCCTCGGGGATCGATGCGAGGCGGTGGCCCAGCCGGCGCGCGAGGACCGTTGTTCCGGCTGGCGGCTCGTGACCCTCGACTCCGAGGACACGCCCGCTCGCGCTCCAGCCCTCGGTCAGGGTGAGCACGACCTCAGCCTGCACACCGTCGAGGGCGACCACCGAGGCCGTGGCGTGGTTGGTTGCCGTCGCCCAGAACCGTCCGCGCCATTCGGCGGGGACCTCCGCGCTCAGAACTCCCGCGGCATCCGTGCGGCCCAAGTGCAGGCGACCGCCGTCGATCCCCTCTGCCTCGACGTCGGCTGCTGCGGCCGGCTGACCGTTCGAGCGCACGACGACGAAACGGGTGGTGGCACCACAAGCGTCGAGCGACTCATGGGTTGCGATCGACTCGCGACGGTCTGCGTTGGCAAGGGTCGTGGGCCGCGCGTCCTGAAACTCCGGCTCGCTGCCGCTGGCGGCAACGGGTCCAGCATGCACTTCGCCTGTCAGGGATCTGGTGGCGAGAGCGGCGACCAGGACGACGAGCCCGAGCGTGAGGGTGATTCGCACTAACCCTCGGGCTCCGGACTTCACTCCTGACATCACTGGCACTCCGCGGTCCATTGACCTGGACCGGTCGGGACTGCGGGATCGTCAGGAACCCAGAGGATGTCGCAGTTCGACAGGGTGCAGGGGACCGGGCAACTTCCGATTCCGATTGGATAGGCGCGCCCACTGGTCCCAAAGCGATACTCCGCAGCGAGCTCGCAGCACCAATCTCCCGATCCTTGTGCGCCGTCGCAACGACAGATCTTCACGTTCCAACCGCTGAGTACGATCCAATCCTCCAGGCAGGGAGACTCGAGGGGACACCAGCCCACTTGCGTGGGGCAGCTCACGGTTACCGTTGGTTGGTTCACCACGACTTCAGCCCACAGGGCGAGGACGGTGGGGGGGTCTGAGCGGCGAGAATTGTCCCGAAGGACAGCGCTAGCAGGCAGGTAGCGAGCGGATGTGCGAGTTGCATCTTGGCAAGTTGACCATTATCTCTTGCAATGGCAGCACGCAAGTGCAGGAAAATCGCAATCACCACGACCAGGGCTCGTGATGATTCAGAGGTCTTCGTCGCAAGAGCTCTCTCAGCAACTGCTCGGAGTGGGCGGGCGGAAACCCGGCATCGATCGCCACATGCACGATTGCTGAATTGGGGGTCGCCTCCCCTCGCAAGACGGGTCTTGGCGGGTATCGCTCCCAGGACACTCGTGTCCCATTCCTTGGAGCGGCGCGTTTCCGTCAGTCGTCGATGCGCTTCGCGGAGAACGTCTGTCCGGCCTGCCGAACGATCAGGCTGGTCGCCTGGCCGTCTTCGACCACGAACGAGATCCTGGCGTTCTCCATGTCGGAGACGACGAAAGAATCGTTCCACAGCGGCCCGAGGACCGTGGCGCCCTGGCCGGGCGCGGTGGCGGTCAGGTGGTCGTCGGCCACCGCGATCACGATGTCGGCCCCGAGCAGGGAGTACGTGCCCTCGAACCGCGCGAGGTAGCTCGGGTCGGACAGCTTGGGGTCGGGCGCGCGCTTGAAGCGCAGGGGCGCCACGGCTGCCTCGAGGGAGATGAACAGCGCCTCGATCTCGCCGTCGAGGTTCGTGTCGAAGCGCAGCAGCATGCCCTCGAGGGCAGGGTTCGTCGGGTCGGCCCCCGCCTTGAACACGTCGTAGTGCCAGTGCTGGAGGGGTGCGGCCAGGCCGTTGTACTCGAACGACAGGGACTCGGCCTCGAGCGTGACCTGCAGCAGTCCGTAGCCGGGGAACTCGAAGGAGCCCGCGTAGTCGGACAGGCGGTGGCTCGGCGAGGTGCCCTCGACGCGCGACTTCTCCGCTGCCTCCTCACCCTCGGCCACCGCTGCGCTTGCCGCGTCGCGACCGGCAAGCGCCTTGCCGCTCCAGTCCTTCGGCTCGTGGCCGAGGACCTGGTCGGCGATCCGCCGCACCACGAACTCCGGGACCGGCGTCCCGTTCCGGTTGGCGAGCACGACGACGCCGAGGTCGTCGTGGGGGAAGAAGGCGACCATCGCCGAGAAGCCGTCGATGTTGCCCCCGTGCTGGATGCGCAGGTGACCGCGGTAGCCATCGATCATCCAGCCCATGCCGTAGAGCGTCGGCGCGAACTCGGGATCGTCGGGCAGACCGCCCATCACGGCCAGGGGCGTGTGCAGCTCGGTCAGGTTGCTCTTGGGCAGGATCTCGGTCTCACCGACCGTGCCGTCGGAGAGCTGCAGGAGCGCCCACTGGGCCATCTCCCTGGCGCTCGAGTTGATCGAGCCCGCCGGGCCGATGTGGCTGATGTCGCGGAAGGGGAGCGCGGTCAGCTCGTCATCCCGCTCGTCGTAGGGCAGGGCGTGGTTCGGGTCGGCCTGCGAGTCCACCACCGAGAAGTTCGTGCGCGGCATGCCGAGCGGATCGAGGATCCTGGCGCGCACGGCCGACTCCCAGCTGCGGCCGTCGAGCGTCGCGGCCAGGTAGCCGAGGGTGGCGAACATCAGGTTGTTGTACTGCCACGTCTCGCGCAGCTCCGCGGTCGGCTCGTAGTGCTCGAGGCTGGCGAAGATCTGTTCGAGGCCGAAGTCGGTGCGGCCGTACCAGGCCAGGTCGTGGCGCGGCAGGCCGCTGCGATGGCTGGCCATGTCCCGCGGCGTCAGGTGGTTCGTCGCGACTTCGTCGTACAGCTTGAGGCCGGGCAACAGATCGATCAGCGGGTCGTCCCAGGCGAACTTGCCCTCGCCGGCGAGGATGGCCAGAGTCGTCGTCGTGAACGCCTTGCTCGAGGAGCCGATCGCGAAGAGCGTGTCCTCGGTCACCGGCTTGCCCTCCGCGACGTCGCGCATCCCGTGACCGGTCGTGCGCACGACCTCGCCGCCGCGCACGATCGCGACGCCGATTCCAGGGACGTCCCAGGCCGCGAGCGTCTCGTCGATCCAACCGTCGAGGCCTGCGAGGGCGGCGAGGGTCTCGGGCACCCGACTGAGGACGCGCTCCAAGCGGAACGTCGCCGAGAACGTGGCCTGCTCGAACTCGCCGCTGAGGGCGCCGTCCTCGCCGAGGGTGCCGGTGAACTTCGGGGCGCCGGGCACGCCGCCGATCACGAACGTGAGCGTGCCGTCCGTGAGGGCGATGTCCTCGAGCGGAATGTCCTGCGAGCCCTGGGCGGGGATGGAGATGGCTCCGCTCCAGGTGTCGGCCTCGAAGGCGAGGTCCACCTCGACCTCGAGGTCGACCGCGGCGACCGCGCCGGACCAGCGCCCGGTGAAGTCTGCCGGCTCCTGGGCCGCAGCCGAGAGAACCAGCGCGGGGAGGGCGAGGGTGAGGAGACAGAGGCCGCGCAACGTCATGGAGAGATCCGGGGTGGGGGGCGGGGACACGTGCGTCGATCTGGGCGCGAGCGCCTCAGCGATCCAGGGCCGCTTCGAACTCCAGATCGAGGATCGGGTACTGCTCCCAGCCCGCGAAGTCGAAGTGCCACCACTCCCAGACGTAGACGGAGAACCCGTGCTCCTGCATCGCGCGCCGCAGGCGCTCGCGATACCAACGCGAGAGCGACGTGCCGCCTGGGTACTCGGCGTAGGAGCGCGCGGAGAACTCGTCGTAGCCTCCCGGCATCTCGACCACCTCGTGCGTGGCCAGGTCGACCAGGGCCAGGTCCACCGCGCAGCCGCGGTTGTGACGCGAACCCCGCGCGGGGTCGGCGACGAAGTGCTTGTGCTCCTGCGGCGTCGCGTCCCAGAACATCTTGGTCACGTGCCACGGGCGGTAGGCGTCGTAGATCACGAGGCCCAGACCCTCTTGCTCGAGGGAGCGTCGCACGTCCTCGAGCGCGGCGGCCGCGGGGCGCTGCAGGAAGGCTCGCGCGGTCGGATAGAAGATCGTCTCGAGGAAGTTGTTGGTGGTCGCGTAGCGCACGTCGAGCGCGACGCGCGGGAGCGCGTCGGCCAGGTCGACCAGGTCCGGGTGGTGGAAGTGACCGTCCTCGTGGGGCGGCCGCGCGGCGAGGGCGCGCCGGCGCAGCTCGTCCTCGGAGTGCAGCGCGTCGATCGTGAACTGCTCGCCGTGCACGACCCCGGGCGGACGGTGCTCGAAGCGCACACCTCCGAGCACGGCGGCGCTGAGCGCGCCGTCCGCGTTGCGCTCGAAGACGATCTCCTCGAGGGGGTAGAGTCCGCGGTCCACGGGTAGGGCGAAGCGGTCCTTCTCGACCCAGGTGAGCGGGTCGAGGAAGAACCACTCGATCAACGCCTCGAGCTGCCCGTCGACCTCGCGGATGATCAGCACGTTGTGGTCCCAGCCGTACTCACCGATGTACTCGCGCAGGTGCGCGGGGCAGGGGGCCGGGCGTTCGTCATCCGCGCGCACATAGCGCGTGCCGGCGATGTCAAGGCCCGCGGGTGCTACCTCGACCTTGGCGCCGAACACGTGCCGATCGTCCACGCGCAGGTGGTCGCCTTCGGCGCGCAGGGCGGCACGCAGCCCGCGCCACTCGAGCCACAGATCGCCCTCCGGGCGCGCCGTCACGTGGGCCCGTTGGCCGTCGGGGCCGCGATAGAGGCCCGCGAGGCGCGCGCCGACCGCGACGGGGACCGGAGTCGTCAGGGACAGGCCCGGCAGGTCCTCGTTCGCGCGCGCGGCGAGCAGGCAGCGCAGCGCGTGATCGGCCAGCCGGCGCGTCACGGCGTTCGAGATGTCCACGGCGCTCGTCACGACGACGCCCAGCTGCTCGTCAGGCAGGAACGCCAGCTCGGTGCTGTAGCCGTAGATCGCGCCGCCGTGCCCGCAGCGCCTGTGCCCATCGAGCTCACCGAGGGCGAAGCCGACGCCGAAGTGCCCCTCGCCCGGCTGCAGCATGCTGGCCAGGGTGTCTGCGCCGATCACCTCGCCGCCGCCGGAGAACACCACGCGCAGGAACTGGGCCAGGTCGAGCACCGAGGCGTACAGGCTGCCCGCCGGCGCCATGCCCAGCTCGAAGAGCGGCGCGGGGAACTCGCTGCCGTCGTAGGACCACATGCGCGCGTCGGCCAGCCGCTGCTCGAGGGCGGGGGTCGCCTCGAAGCCGGCCTCGGGCATGGCCATGGGATCGAGGACGAGGGACTTCATCAGCGGCGCATAGCGTTCGCCATGGTGCAGCTCGAGGGCGCGCCCGAGCACCGCGATGCCGGCGTTCGAGTACTTGGTCACTGTCCCGGGCTGCGCACGGAAGCCCGAGCCGTTCAAGCTCTCGACCGTGGCCGCGAGGGTCGGCTCGCTGTCCTCGAAGTAGTTGCCGACCGCGGGCTCGCGCACGATCCCGGCCCGGTGCCCGGTGAGGTGACGGAACGTGACTCGCTCCGCGCCCGGGCCGGGGTTGAAGGTCGGCACCAGCTTCTGGACGGGGTCGTCGAGCTCGATCACGCCCGCCTCGACGAGCTGCATCAGCGCGATGTCGGTGAACAGCTTCGAGACCGAGCCCACCCGATAGACCGTGTCCGAGCTCGCGGCTCGGTCCGGACCCGCCTGGCCGAAGCCCGCGGCCCACACGACCCGGTCGCCGTCGACGAGGGCGATCGAGACCGCCCCCAGGTCCTTGGCCTCCCGTTCGTGTTCGATGCAGCGTGTGAGCTCGAGGGCCACCGCCTCGATGCCAGCCGCGGGGGCGACGAGGCGGGTGCGAGGTGCCGTGCATGCACACAGCGCCAGGAGAACGGGCAAGCAGCGGGACAAGTTCGACATGAAGACCTCCTCGACCGCCCGTTAGTATGCCGCCCGTGACCGAGAGAGCGGACATCGTCGTGATCGGCGCCGGGGTGATCGGCCTCGCCTGTGCCCGCGAGCTGCTGCGCGCGGGCCGTGAGGTGCTGGTGCTCGAGGCCAAGCAGATCTGCGCTGGCGCCTCGTGGGGCAACTGCGGGCTGGTCACCCCCAGCCACTCGCTGCCCCTGACGCGGCCGAAGATGATGCGCCAGGTGCTGCGCCTGCTGTTGCGCGAGGACGCGCCCGTGCGGGTCAAGCCGCGCCTGGAACCGAGCTTCCTCGCCTGGGGCCTGCGCTTCGCGGCGCGCTGCTCGCAGGCCGGCATGCTCGAATCGATGCGCGGACGCGGCGCCCTGCTCGAGCGCAGCCGCGGCCTCTTCGACGAGTGGATGGCCGACGGTCTCGACTGCGAGTGGGAGGCCAAGGGCGTGCTCGAGGTCTTCGCGACCGAAGCGACCCGGCACCACTCCGAGGGGGTCGCGGACCTGCTCTCCGACCACGGGGTCGAGAGCGAGGTCGTCACGGCCGAGGAGCTGACCCGGCGTGAGCCCGCCCTGCGCGATGGCTTGATCGGCGGTCGCCTCTTTCCGCGCGACGCGCAGCTGCGTCCGGACCGGCTCGTGCACGAGCTGGCTCGGCAGGTGCGCGCGGCCGGGGGCGAGATCCGCGAGGGCTGCGCCGTCGAAGCCCTCGGCAAGGGCGAGCTGCGCGTCGCTGCCGGGACGATCGAGGCGCGCACGACCGTCGTCGCGGTCGGTGCGATCGCACCCAAGTTGCTGCGCGGCGTGCGCCTCAAGGCGCCGATCCAACCCGGCAAGGGCTACTCGATCACGATGGGCCGCCCGGACCCCTGCCCGAACGTGCCGCTGCTCCTGGCCGAGGCGAACATGGCGGTCACCCCCTGGCCGAGCGGCCTGCGCCTCGGCGGAACGATGGAGCTCGCGGGCTACGACGAGACCCTGAACCGCGCCCGCGTCGAGGCCCTGCGCATCGGCGCGAACCGCTTCCTCCGGTCCATCGAGGGCGCGGACCCGGTCGAGTGGTGGGGTTGGCGCCCCATGACCCCGGACGAGCTGCCGATCATCGACCAGCCGCGACCGGGCCTCGTACTCGCGATCGGCCACGGGATGATGGGCGTGAGCATGGCGCCGGCAACGGCGGAGCTGGTCGTGTCGCTGGTGACCGGGAGCGAGCAGACAGTGGACGCCCAACCCTACCGCCTGAGCCGCTTCTGACCGCGCGACGGTGCGCAGTCGCATACCCACGAACCGCATCAACTCCAGGTGCACGCTGGGGGGGTGTGCGGTACTTCCTGGCGGAAAAACGTCGCTAGGTGTGCGATGTACCGCGGTCGAGCGGGCGGCCGTGGGGGAGGTGGCCGGGGATCTGCGCGAACTCCTGCATCGCCGTGAACAGGGCGCTGAAGTCCTTGTCGAGGCGGCCGATCAGGACGTCCGTGACGTCGCGGCGCATGCTGGGGTAGCGCTTGAAGAAGTCGCTGAAGCGGAAGCCCGGGTCGTAGAACGCGTGCACCAGCGAGCGCATCGCCTCGACCCCCGCCAGGTGGACCTCGGTGTACTCGGCGAAGCGCGACGCCGAGACGTCGCCGGCCGTGAGGGCGGCGTGGGCCGCGTCCGCGACGAGCACGCCGCCGTTGAGGGCGAAGTACACGCCCGAGGAGAACACCGGGTCGAGGAACGCCAGGGCATCGCCGACGAGCACGAGCCCGTCCTCGGCGCTGTGCTTGGCGCGGTAGGAGAAGTCGTGGGTGACCTGATAGTCGGCGCAGCGGGTGCCGCCGCGCAGGTGCTCGGCGATCCACGGTTGGGCGGCTACCTCGCGTTGGAAGATGACGTCGAAGTCCTTGCCCTCCCGAAAGAGGTAGTCCGGCTCCCCGACGATGCCCACGCTGGTCCTGCCGCCCGCGAGGGGCAGGTACCAGAACCAGCCCTTGTGCGGCAGGTACGCGATCGTCGTCGCGCCCTCGTCGAGGCCCGGGTCGCGCTGCGCGTCCTCGAAGTAGGTCCAGATGGCGACCTTGCGCAGCTCCTGGTCGCCGACGCGCCAGCGGTTCTTCGAGGCCGCGAAGAGGTCGCGCCCGCTCGCGTCGATCGTGAGCGGCGCGCGGAACTCCTGGCTGCCATCCGGACCCTCGGCGCGGACGCCGACCACCTGGCCCGCGTCGCTGCGCAGGAGGTCCTTCGCCGCCGTGCCCTCATGGATCACCGCGCCCTGCGCGAGCGCGTTGTCGCGCAGCATGCGGTCGAAGTCCGAGCGCACGACCTGCCAGGTGTGGGAGCTGGGATGCTCGTCGTGCTGGAAGAAGTAGAAGGGCCGGCTGCGCTTGCCGTTCGTGCTGACGAACTGCACCGAGTGCTTGGGCACGGTGAAGCCGCAGGTCTCCATCCGGTCGGCCAGGCCGAGCCGGTCGAGGGCGAACCAGCAGTAGGGGATCAGCGACTCGCCGATGCGGTAACGCGGGAAGGCCTCCCGCTCGAGGACCGCCACGCGGCGGCCGTGCTCGGCCAGGACGGCGGCGGCGGTGGTCCCTGCCGGCCCTGCGCCGACGATCACGACATCGAGGTCAGGCACGGTCTTCGAGCTGCTTCGGGAGGTTGGGGAGGATCTCGACCACGTCCGCCAGGGTTCGCCCCGCCCCGTCACGCAGACGCGCCAATCGGCCGAAGAGCGGGCCGGGCCCGCCCAGCACCTCGATCGCAGAGGCATCGCGGGTGCGCAGGAAGCCGCGCGCCTCGCTGGCGAGCTGCATGCCGGCGCGGGTGAGGATGCCGCCGAGGGGCTTGGTCCCGGCGAGCACGTCGTCATGGACGTCCGCGGGCAGGGCGCCGAGGTCGATGCGGATCGCCCCGTACTCGACGGGTCGGTCGCCGGCCATCAGGATCACGCGGCGGTACAGACGGTCGCCCTCGCGCCTCGCGTGGAGGGCACGCAGGTCGAGGGTCTGCCCGAGGAACGCCTCGAGCGTGCCCGTCATGTCCCGCGCGTGGTCGAGCAGCCTGCGCTGGGGCTCGGGCAGGTCACTGGCCGCCACGAGCTCCACCTCCGCGTCGGGGGCGGTCAGCTCGAGCAGGTCGTGGACGACGGTGATCATGAACCGGACAGGATAGCGGCCGGCGCCAGCGGAGGCGCCGGTCGCTACCGGACTCGAACGCGGGGCGTCACTTCACCTTCGGCAGGACCTGCGGTTCCTCGATCGGTCCGCCCGACAGGGTCAGGCCGACCACGTCGCCAGCCTCGTCCCGATCGAAGACGACGCGGATGGCGGGCATGTCGCGGAAGGAGAAGGAGCCCGTTGCGCCTTCGATCGGCGCGAGGGCGAAGCCGCGGCTGCCCGCGGCCAGGGTGAAGGCCCCGTCGTCCGCCTTGGCCACATAGCTCAGGGCCTCCGGGTCGCCGAACGTGCCGTAGTAGGCGCCGTACTTCGCATCGACCTCGGCGTTCGCGGCAGCGACCTCCTCCGGCGAACGCAGCATGCGCTGCACCTTCTCCGGCCGCGCGTAGACCCCGTCGTCCGGGCGCTCCCAGGTGGCGCTGGTCACGAACCAGCGCTCCTCCTCGCCCGTCTCCGGCGCGATCTGGGTGATCAGGGTCGGGAGCTGGACGCCGTCGAAGTCCGTGTAGCCCGCGAGCCTCACCAGGTGCTCGTCCGCACCGTCGCGGCCCAGGTAGTGGCCCGCTTCGCGGTCGAAGTACAGGGTGCGCCGCGCGCCGCGCCGCGAGACGACGGCCACTGCCCACGCGGGGCGGTCGGCGAAGAGGACCTGGCCGGCCGTGCGGTAGGCGGCGTACGCGTCCGGGTCGGCGTCGTCGAGGGGGAAGGTCTTCGTGTCGGACCACTCGCGCAGGAGCTCGCCCTCGAGCAGGCGGTCCCCGTAGAAGGGATCCAGGATCCACGCGATCTCGCCGTCGTGGGTGCGCTCGACCTTGCCGAACGAGCCGAGGTCGTAGCTCTGCGCCCAACGGTTCGGCGCAGACCAGCGCAGGGTCATCGGGCAGCGGGTGATGCCCGCGCCAGTGACCTCGAGCGCGCCCTCGAGCGTGGCACCGGCGAGGTCGGCGCCGCGGCCCGTGACCTCGGCGTGGCGGGCAAACAGCGTGGTAGGGGAGGGCCACTCCGACTCGGGGGTCGCCTGCGTGGCCGAGGTCGCCGCGGTCACGGCAGCGCGGTGGTCGACGCAGACGAGGTCGCCCTCGCTGCCGCGGCAGTAGATCCGGCCGCGCACCAGGACGGGGAAGGTCCAGCAGACGCCCTCCTCCTGGTGCAGCACCTGCTGGCGCGAGAGCTCGCGGAACTCCTCCGCGCTGGCCTCGGCGATGATCAGCTCGCCCTTGCTGGAGAGGATCATCAACCGATCGCCGGCAGCGCCGATCGCGCCCATGCCGAGGCCGCGCACGCGCCAGAGTTCCTCACCCGCGAGGTCGAAGCACTTCAGCAGCGACTCGTCGAAGCCGTAGAGGTGCTCGTCGAGCACGATCGCTCCGTCGACCTTGTTGCGCAGGGCGCGCGTGCGCCAGAGGAGCTCGGGTTCGGCGGCCTCGCCGAGGTGCAGGAGCGCGGCCCCCGCGCCGTAGGCCGAGCTGATCAGGACGCGGTCGCCCTCGAGCAGGATGGGCGTTCCGGCGTGCACGCCGCCCGACTGGCCCTTCCAGGGGTAGCGCTGCAGCTCCTCGAACGACTCCCGGTCGATCACGAGCAGGCCGGGCCCGGCGAAGATCACCAGGCACGAGCGACCGCGCAGCTCGAGCGGCAGCGGGTTCGCGTAGCCGCCGTCACCCCAGTCCTCCTCACCCCTGCGCAGGATCTCGCCGTTGGCGGGGTCGACGCGCAGCAGCGTGCCACCGAGCAACAGGAACAGCTCGCCCTCATCCGCCAGCGGTGAGGCCGAGTAGCCGTACATTGTGCTCTTCAGCTCGAGGTCGGTCTTGTAGTCCTTGCTCCAGAGCACCTCACCGGAGACGGCGTCCAGGCAGAAGCCCTTGCCCTCACGCGTGGTCAAGAAGACCCGGTTGCCCGCGACGGTCGGCGTCGTCAGCGTGCCGCCCGTGTGGAAGTTCGCCATGATGTCGGCGGCGAAGGTGTGCCTCCAGAGCTCCTCCCCCGACGCGGCGTTCAGGCATAACACCTGGTCGACCTGGGCCTCCGCGTCGTGTCCAAGAGTGAACAGGCGGTCGCCCACGACGGCCACGCTCGAGTAGCCGACGCCAACATCGACCGTCCAAGCGATCTGTCCCGCATCGGACCACGCGGACTCCGAGGACTTGCCGTTCCGTTCGGCTCCGTTCCAGTGGGGCCAATCCTGGAGGGGTGCAGAGAGCAGCGCAGGCGCCGCGAGGAGCATCGGGGTGAGCATGGGCGCCAGATTAGTGCCAGTCGCGGGCTGGGGGGTGGCGAGCGCGAACAAGGTTTGTGAGTTCGCGCGGGCGCTTTCTGGGGTGCTCTGTGGCTATCCAACCGGTAGTTGTTCCTGCACTCTGAAGTCGATCGAACGCCGACCTCTCTCTCCCAGGATCTCCCGACTCATCGATCACCCCGCGCGTCTCGCCCGACACGGGCGAGGGGTCCGGGTGTGCTCGAGGACCTGCCATGACCGATCGACCCCTACGGCTGCTGCGTCTCTCCCTGCTCTCGGCCCTGGGGCTGTGCGCTGCGATCTCCTGTGGAGGTGGCGGCGGCGCCGCGGCGCCGCCCGGTGACGATGGGGGGGATCCCTCGAGCGAGCTGAGTTGGGACGTCGGCAGCTGGGATGCCAGCACCTGGGAGTAATGCCTGCCATGCAACACAACAAAGCCCTGATCCTCGCGGCGCTCCTGCTCGGCCTGGTGGCCGGGTCGACCCTCGGCCGGTCCCCCGCCTCCGCGGTCACCAACGACCCCGTTCCGCACGAGTTCGTCGCGGGCGAGGTGGCCTCCGCCGCCCAGGTCAACGAGAACTTCAGCGCCCTGGTGAACCGCATCGACATCGACGGCGACAACATCGTCGTCGGTTCGATCGTGCGTGAGCTGCTCGCGGACGGCGCGGTGGACGGTGACGTGCTGGCCGTTGGCGCGGTCGGCACGGCCCACCTGCAGCTGGCTGCGATCGGGAGCGACCAGCTCCAGGACGCGTCGGTGGGTGCGCAGCATCTGCAGCCGGGCGCGGTGGGCTCGCCGCAGCTCCAGGGCCTCGCGGTCGCCACCGAGCACCTCCAGCTCGGCGCGGTCGGGCGCGAGCAGCTGGGCGACGGCGCGGTCGGCGCCGGGCAGCTCGGGGCGGGCGAGATCGCGGGCGTGCACATTGCCGACGGCTCCCTGACGGGCGCGGACGTGTCGACCTCGGTTGGCGACGTGGCGCACCTGGGCGGGTCGGTCGGAATCGGCGTGGCCGA
>JAQBVH010000015.1 GCA_027623615.1 Planctomycetota bacterium
GCTCACCGGCGACTCGTTCGCCGCCCTCCCCAAACCCCTGCGCCCCAGCGGCACCCGGCGCGAGCTGCGGGTGCCTGTGTCGGAGCTGAAGTGGAGCTGGGCGCAGGACCGGGCGCAGCTGACCTTCGTCCTGCCGGCGGGCAGCTACGCGACGACCCTGCTCGAGGAGCTCAACAAGCAGTACGTCTGAACCGGGGGGTTCCGGGCGGCGGGCAGCTACGCGACGACCCTGCTCGAGGAGCTCAACAAGCAGTACGTCTGAACCGAGGAGTTCCGGGCGGCCTGGCGTGCCGGGTCCCCGGAGTCCACGGCCGGGGCTGGACTCGCTGTGCTGTCGACGACGTCGGTGTCCGGGGCGAAGTCACGCCACGGGCCCGGCGCGGACCCGCGTGCAAGGTGGTGGGGCCGCGGGGTATGGCCGGCAGCGCTCCTGTCCAGGCGGAACCCGGTCCGCTGGAAGATCTTTCCGCTTGGCCGTTCCGGGCACGGGGTCAGGTCTGCGGGGCCTTTCCTCCGATATCCCAAGCCTGCACCGCTTCATCGGTGTGTGATCAGGATGCAGCCCGACCTCGCCCCCCCTCCTCCGACTACCTCGATCCGGCACATCAAGCGTGGCCCCGATCGGCGCAAGGAACCGACGCGTCGCTTCTCACGCTTCACCTTCCTGGGTGGACGCCGCCGGAGCGTGCGGAGGCCCGAAGAGGTCGAGGGATCCTACGTCGACCGCTACCGCACGATGGTGCTGGCGCTCATCGCCTGGGTCGCGCTGATGAACATCGGCGACAGCTTCTTCACCCTGTGGCACCTCCAGTCGGGTGGAGTCGAGCTCAACCCGGTCGCCGAGGCGCTGCTGCGCACCGGTCGCTTCGGGTTCGTGTTCTGGAAGAGCCTGTTGATCGCCTTTGCGCTGCTCGTGCTCGTGATGCACAAGAACTTCTGGTTGGCGCGCTGCGGGCTGTGGGTTGCGGCAGGGGGCTACACCCTGCTGAACCTGTATCACCTGTCCCTGTTCTAGGAGCGCGCCCACCGCGCCCCACCGCCCGCCCGGCTGGGGGGACCGGAGCGCGCGTGGCATGGTTGCGGGGGTGGCCGGCAGAAGGTTTGGACGACCGATCTTCGGGTTGCATCTTTCGCCGAGGGCCGCGCTCGGCAGCATGGAGTCATGCGACCCCGCCTCCTCGTGATGCTCCTGTGCGCACCTGTTACTGGCCAGAGTCGTGTCTGGCACGCCGACGGCGACGGGCCCCTCGACGTCTTGGGCTGGTCGGTCTCCGCTGCGCCAGACCTCGACGGCGATGGATGGGCCGACGTGGTCGGCGGCGCCTGGCAAGCTAGCGGAGGCCCGGGCTTCGTGCGCGCCTACGCTGGCCAGGACGGCGCCGTGCTCTGGACGTCGCTGGGCGCTGCTGGCGGTGACCGCTTCGGTTGGTCGACGGCGGGTGGGGCCGCCGCGCTCTGGGTGGGGGCGCCGCGGACCGACTTCGCTGGCCCGGACTCGGGCAGCCTCTACCGCCTCAACCTCGCCGATGGGCAAGCCAACCTACGGCTCGACGGACAGGGGCCCGGCGAGGAGTACGGGTTCGCGGTGGCCGAGGTTGGGGACCTCGATGGAGACAGCGTCCCGGACCTGGCGATCGGCGCACCAGGCGCGGGCGGGGGTCGAGTCGAGGTGCGACGCGGCAGCAACCTGAGCCTCCTGCACGAGGAGTTCGGCGCCGGACAGGACCGACTCGGCGCATCGGTGTGCGGCCTCGGAGACGTCGACGGTGACGGGCGCGACGACTACGCCGTTGGCGCCACCCAGCCGGGTGGCAGCGGCTACGTGCGCGTCCTCAGCGGCGCGACCCATGGGGCGCTCTATCAGGTGGCGGGCAACGACGTGGACGACGAGTTCGGCTACGCCGTCACTGGACCGGGGGACCTGGATGGCGACGGGTTGGCCGACCTCGTCGTCGGCGCGCCCTCTGACGATCCGCTCCTGACCGGATTTCGCGCGGGCACCCTGCGTGTTCACGTCGGAATGACCGGCACCTTCTGGCGTGAGCACATCGGCGTGAACGACGACGCCCTCGGAACCTCGGTCGCGAGCCTGGGCGACCTCGACGGAGACGGGTACGACGAGTACTTCAGCGGCGCCCGCCACGACGACCACGACTTCCACACCGGCCGGGTCACGGTCTGGTCGGGCGCCACGGGATCGGAGCTCTTTACCGTACTCGGGGATGCCGACGACAACTTCTTCGGCAGCGCGGTCGCCGCAGTGCCCGACCTTGATGGCGACGGCTCGATGGAGTTCGTGGTGGGGGCCTGGCGCGAGAACACCAGCGCTGGCTCGGCCAGCGGGCGCGTGGTGCTCTTCGCTGGCGACTGCGAGGCCCCGCGGCGCTTCTGCGTTGCTGCTCCGAACTCGGTCGGGCTCGGCGCCACCATCGACGCGACCGGTCCCTTTGACCATGACTCCAACGCGGTCGTCCTGAGGGTGAGCGGCGCACGCCCGAACCAGTTCGGTCTGTTTGCCTACGCGCGCAGCCACGACAGCCCCGTGCCGCTCGGCGACGGGTTCCTCTGCTTGCGCGCAGAACCGGTCGGGTTGTTTCGCCTGGAACCTGTCCCGACCGACGGGGCCGGCGCTGCGCAGTGGGCCCTCGATCTGGGGGCCCCGCCCGCGGTAGCGGGGTTCGGCAAGATTCAGCCGGGCGCCACCTGGGCCTTTCAGTTCTGGTACCGCGACCCCGGGGTACCTGGGGGCAGCGGCTTCAACATGAGCGACGGGGTCGCGATCACGTTCTGCCCCTGACCGGCCAGGGCAGGCCGGCCCTCACGCGACGGGCTTCTTGCAGTAGTACCGAAAGCTCTGCCAGCCAGGCCCCGCGCTCGAGTCCTGCAGGATGTCGACGAACTCGATCCCGAGCGGGGTGAGCAGCGCGAGGATCTCCGCCTTCGGGAAGCAGTGGATCTCCATGCGCGGGCGACGACGGAAGGGGTGGCGCACGCGGTAGGGTGCCACGCGCTTCCAGGCGCGCTCGGCGCGCTTGAAGAAGCGCCGATCAGCGGCGGTGACCAGCTTCTGTGCGGTCATCTGAAAGACCAGCACGCCGGCAGGCCGGAGCACGCGCACGAACTCTTCCAGGTAGCGCGCCACGTAGTCCGGCCGGATGTGCTGCAGGACGATGTTGGTGTAGATGAAGTCGAAGCTGTCGGCATCGAACAGGCGCAGGTCCGAGTTGGTGTTGTGGTGGAATTCGCAGCGCCCTCCCGACTGGTCGAGGTCGCGCGCACGGCTGAGCATGGAGTCGGCGATGTCCACACCGTGGACCGACTCGAAGCGCTTGGCGAGGGCCTGGGACAGGCGTCCGACACCACACCCGAAGTCCAATGCCGCGCCAGAACGCGGCAGCAGGTCGATCTTCTCGAGGTGGACGAACGTCCGCTGGATCTCCTCATCACCAGTGCGGAAGAACTCCTCGACGTCCCAGCGGTTCCCCTTGGCCTCCCGCCTGGTCAGGATGGCCCACATGGGGTCCTGCTCCCCGAAGCGTTCCCAGTGATCCCTCAGATTACTCAGCCGCATCTTCGTCCTCCTCGTTGGTCGCCATCAGGCCCTCGAGCGCCACGGCTGCCAGCATGATGTAGCCCGCGCGGTTGAAATGATGCCCGTCGACCGGGCCATGGAGCGGCTGCAGTGCTGCAGCCGCTCGGGCTGCATCGGTCGCATCCAAGAAGCGGATCTCGAATCCCCGGCACAGCGCCGCGACCCGGCTGCGCATGTCATCCGCGCGCCGCCACACCTCCTGCGAGTCCATCTCGAGCACTCCAGGCAGCGCCTGTGAGGCGGTGCGAATGATCGGAGAGTGAAGCTCGTAGCACGAGGCCGGTGAGGGAATGTAGAGCAGGATGACCTCGGACTCGGGGAATCGCTCCAACAGGTAGGCCAAGGACTCCTCCAGAAGGTCGAAGCCGTACTGCAGTGTGTCTTCGTTCAAGCCTGGAGCCGGACCCTGGAGGCGACCGTCCAGGTGGTAGAGCCTCCCGCCGGAATGGACCACGTTGGCGTCCGGCGGCGGGCCCTCGATCAGCTCGAGCCGTTCCGCCGAGAAGATGGAGAGGCGCCTCGGCTTGAGGAGGTTGAGCAGCAGATAGGTGCTGTAGAAGGACCCTGGAAGGCCGTCGCGGAAGCCACGCTTGGCCTCGAGCCGGACGTACTCCGCAGCAGGGATCGTCGGACGAATAGCGCCTTCGACCCATGCTGCGGCGCCGCGCCTGACTGCCCCCTCGAGGTTCCCGGACAGGTCGTTGCCCTCATAGAACTGCACGAGGATGCGCGGGGGTGGTGCCAGCCGGATCCGCCAGAGGGCAGCCAGGCGCTTGTTCAGGAGGTAGGCCATCGCGGAGACGTTGTCCGCGCCCCCGCGACCGAAGTTGAGGACCTGCAGGCCTGCCTCGTGCATCAGGTGGGTGTGGCAGAACTTCGGGTTCGCGACATCCTCCAGCTCGCGCATCCAGTCTCCCCAGCCCTCGGCATACGAGTCACCGAGGAGCAGCACGTAGTCCTTGGGGGGGAACTCGTCCACCGTCGCCTGACCGATGATGTACAGCGGCGGCGGGAGCTTGGTTCGAGCGTAGAGCGGGAGGACCCTCGGGATGCGAGGCAGCGCGAACAGCTCCAGGACCAGGAAGCTGACCAGCGCCACCCCCAGGAACTTGCGATGGCGGCGGAGAGTCGCCAGGAAGCGTCCGAGGATGGATCGACGCGCGGAAGAGGAGAGCGGGTCGTTGGCTCGGGGTTGGTTCATGGACAGGCGCGGTCGCTGGACCGCTGACCTGCCCGATCATGCTGCGCCGGCAACGGCGCAGCATGATGCGCAGATGACCGACGCGAGAAGGTCGGCCACGCTCACCCCGAGGGATGTTCGAGGGCGTCCTGCGTCGCTGCGATGACCTCTCCGCTAGAGATGGCCTGCATGCACTCGTCCGTGCCCAGCGGGCAGACTACAGCGTCGCACGGGCGACACTCGAGCCTTGCCGCCACGACACGATGCTGGGCGGCCGGGTGCGTCCAGTTGGCCGGGTTCGTGCTGCCGTGGAGGGTCAGGGTCGGAGTTCCCCGGCTGACTGCGAGGTGGCGCGGCGACGAGCAGTCGGTCACGAGCAGGTCGAGACGCTCGAGGATCGCCGCGAGGTACGAGAGGTCTCCGGCCGGCAGGACGGTGAGCACCTCGCCTCCCAGCTGCCGTCCCATCTCGGCCACGCCTTGATCGTCGTCCGGAGGGATCACTGCGACGGCGCGCCGCCCCGTTGTCGCGTGAACGCTCCGCACGAGCTCGAACCAGCGGTCCTGGGCCCAGGTCTTGTTCGCGAAGCGGGTCGCGGGAGCGATGCCCCACAATCGTTCGCCGTCCAGGCCGCGCTCCTGCAGCGCGAGCGCGGCAGCACGGCGCCCCTCGCTGGAGGGTTCGAAGATCGGGGTCGCGTCGACCTCGGGGTCGATCCCGAGGGCGGCCAACGTGTCGAGCCGAGCGGCGGCGCTGTAGTCCGACATCTCGCGCCCGTGGAGGTTGTACCCTCGGCTGCGCACCCCGATCCGTTCGGGCCCCAAACCGAGGCGGAAGGGGATCCCGCCGAGCACCGCAAACCACAACGTCCGGGCCTTGCAGTGGAAGTCGACGAGCAGGTCGTAGCGCTCGCGGCGGATGCGCCTGAGCTCCGACAGGGTGCCCCGCGTCGTGCGCCCCAGCCCCCGGGCCTCGCGGACCCCCTCGAGCTGGCCGAAGATCTCGGTCGCGAAGGGCTTGGTCAGGGTGTCCAGGACCTCGGGCTTGCACCGGTCGAGCAGGGCCCGCACCGCTGGAGTCGTGAGCAGGGCGTCGCCGATGCCGGCGGTTTGGACGACCAAGATCCGGCGCAGGGAGTCCAGGTCCGGGGTCCGAACACGCATGTGGGGCCACGATAGCGAGCCTCCCTCGGCCGGGAAAGCCCAAGGGGAGCCGGCTGGGGAGGTCCTGAGCGGGGACGTTTGGCACCCTTTCGGGGAAGCCGCGACCAGCCCGGTCGTCTCGGCCCCACGATGCAAGACCTCTCGCCGTCCAAGCCCCTCACAGGTCGCCGCGTCCTGGTGACCGGCGGCGCCGGCTTCATCGGCGCGAGCACCACCCGAGCCCTGCTCGCCAGAGGTGCTGAGGTGGTCGTGGCGGACGACTTCTCGGTCGGGTCGCAGGAGCGTCTGCCCACAGGGGACCCGGGCCTGACCGTCCTGCCGGTGGACGTCGCCGCCCCCGGCGCGATGGCCGGCTTGCTCGGCGAGTTCGGTGCGCTGCACGCGGTCGTCCACCTGGCCGCGAGGGTGGGCGTGGCGCGCGTGCTCTCCGATCCCGAGGGCTGCTGGCGGGAGCACGTCGCCATGGGACGCGAGCTGCTCACGGCCCTACAGGCCTGCGCCCCGGCGCAGCGGCCGCGCCTGCTCGCGGCCTCGACCAGCGAGGTCTACGCCGACGGCGCGGGAGCCCTGGACGAGGAGGCGCCGGTGCGCTCCCTCGCCGGTCGTGGTCGCTGGGCCTACGCCGCGTCGAAGCTCGCCGTGGAGCGCCTGCTCGACGCCTCGGCCCACCTCTGGCCAACGGGCGAGGGCCCCGTCCATCTGCGCTTCTTCAACGTCGTCGGCCCCGGTCAGGACATGGACGGGGGCATGGTGCTGCCTCGTTTCGTGCAGCAGGCCCTCGCGGGTGAGCCCCTGACCGTCCACGGCGACGGCCGCCAGACGCGGACCTTCGCGCACGTCGATGACGTCGCGGCGGACCTGACCGAGCTCGTGGCCAGGGGCCACGTGCCTGCGGGCCCGCTCAACCTGGGCGGAGCGGCGAGCTGCACCATCGAGGAGCTCGCTCACGCGGTGGTCCGCCATGCGGGCAGCGACTCCTCCGTCAGCCTGGTCGATCCGACCAAGCACGTGTCCCCGCGCTTCGAGGCGGTGCGCTTGCGGCGCCCGAACCTCTCGCGGGCGCAGGCCTTGGGCCTGGGGCTGCGCGCGCGATCCCTCGACGAGATCGTCGAGGCCACGCTCGCGGCGGCTCGCGCCGCGGTCTGAGCCGGCGCCCGAGACGCCGGTCCGAGGTGGCCGAGTCCGAGATGGCCAGCCTTGCGCGTTCTTGCGCGACCCGGCGCCCCGCTACACTGTGCCCCGTGGACACACCGTGCGCCGTGGACCCCCCGCTCCAGCTCCGGAGGCGCGCGTGCGCATCGCCCGCGTCCTGACCCGGCTCAACCTCGGCGGGCCCGCTCGGCAGGTGCTCGCGTCGGATCCGCTCCTGGCCGAGCGCGGTCACACCGTGCGCGTGTTCGCCGGTCACCCTGGGAGAGGCGAGGGCGACCTCTTCGACCTGTACCGCGCCCGGGGGATCGACGTCGTGCGCGTCCCGGGCCTCGCGCGCCGCATCGGCCCCTCGGACTGGTTGGCGGGTCGCTGCCTGCGCAGGGCCCTGGGGGAGTTCCGTCCCGACCTGGTGCACACCCACGCCTCCAAGGCCGGCCTCCTCGGTCGTCGAGCGGCCTGGCGACTGGCCGGGGTGCGCACCGTCCACACATTCCATGGGCATGTGCTCGAGGGGTACTTCCCCGCGCGCGTCAGCCGGGCTTTGATCCGCCTCGAGCGGCGGCTCGCCGCGCGCACCGACCGGGTCGTGGCCGTCTCCCACGCCACCGCGGACGACCTGGTGCGCCTCGGCGTGTGCGCCGAGCGGCACCTGACCGTCGTGCCTCCCGGGATCGACCTGGCCGCGCTGCTCGCCCTGCCCGGTCGCTCCCAGCACCTGCGCCGGATGATCGGTGCGGGCGAGGGAGCCTTCGTCGTCGGCGTGATCGGACGCCTGGCGCAGGTCAAGCAGCCTCAGGTCGCGCTCGACGTGTTCGAGGTGCTGGCCGAGCGCTACCCGGGCCTGCACCTGTGCTTCATCGGGGACGGCGCGGAGTGGGGAGCCCTCGAGCGGCGCATCCGCGCTGGTCGACAAGCCGTCACCGAACGCGTGCACTTGGTGGGCGCACAGCCCAACATGGTGGCCGTGCTCGCCGACCTGGACGCCGTCCTGCTCACCTCCCGCAGCGAAGGAGCCCCCGTGGCCCTGATCGAGGCCGCCGCCGCCGCGAAGCCGGCCGTGGCGATGCGGGTCGGTGGCGTGGAGGAGATCGTGGCCCACGAGCGCACGGGCTTCGTCGGCGAGGACGCGGACGAGCTGGCCTATGGCCTGGCCCAGCTGCTCGACAGCCCTCAGCTCGCGAGGGACATGGGTCACCGCGCGCGCCTGCGCGTCCAGGAGCGCCACTCCGCCGCGGCCCTGGCCGATCGACTCGAGGCCGTCTACCTGTCCGTGCTCGAGGAGGCCCCGTGCGCCTCCTGATGGTCAGCGGCGACCGCCAGGTCGCGATCGGCGAGCGCGGGCCCTTCCACGCGATGCAGCGCGAGTTCTCCCGCTACTTCGACCGCATCGACGTGCTCTGCCCAAAGGCCCCCGGTCCGGTTACGGTCGAGACGATCCACGACAACGTGCACTTTCACCCGGCGCCCTGCGGACGCCGCGGCATGGTGCGCTACATCGCCGACCGGGGCGCGGAGCTGATCCGCGAGCACGGCCACACCCTGATCACGAGCCACGACTACGGCTGGTTCTACAACGGTGTGGGCAGCGCGGCCCTGACGGGGCGCACGGGCGTGCCCTACCTGTCCGAGATCCACCACGTCCCCGGGGTGCCCGTGCCGGCCGACCTGCGCGAGCGCTTCGACAAGTGGGTCGCGCGGGTGTACGTGCGCTGGGCGCGCCACAAGACCCTGGGCTTTCGGGTCGTCAACCAGGAGGAGATGCCGCGGCTGCTGCGCCGCTGGGGTGTGCCGGCCGAGCGCATCTTCATCCTCCCCTCGCTCTACATCGACCAGGACGTGTTCTTCCCGCGCGAGGTCCAGGCGCAGCGTGACCTCGTCTTCGCGGGGCGCATGGTGACGAACAAGGGCGTCGGCAACCTGCTCGAAGCGATGGCGGTCCTCAAGCGTGAGGGGATGCCGGTCTCGGGCATGTTCATCGGCAAGGGTCCCCTGCGCGAGAAGCTGATCGCTCGCGCCGCCCAGCTTGGCGTAGACGCCGAGTTCGTCGAGTGGGTCGACTCCCCCGAGGACCTCGCCGAGCTGTATCGCACCTCGCGCGTGGTGGTGTGCGCGTCGACCTGCGAGGGCGGCCCGCGCTTCACGGTGGAGGCCATGGCCTGCGGGACGCCCTGCGTCTCGACCCCGGTCGGGGTGATGGGGGACCTGCTCGCGGACGGACGCGGCGGCGGCCTGGCCGGCTTCCACGCCCACTCCCAGGCGCTGGCCCTGAAGCGCGTGCTCCAGGACGAGCAGGTGCGCGCGGAGATGGGCCGCAACGCAGCCGAGATCGCGCGCCCCTTCGAGTACGGCCGCGCGATCGGCGTCTACGCCAATGGCCTGCGCCTGATGGCCGGCGCCCCGGAGTTGACCCTTTGAAGCTGATCTTCGTCACGCAGGTGCTCGACGCCGACGACGCCGTGCTCGGCTTCGTGACCCGCTGGATCGAGGGCCTCGCCGCCAACTGTGAGCGCGTGCGAGTGATCGCTCTCGAGGTGGGCAACACGCAGGGCCTCCCGGCCAACGTGGACCACCGCACGGTCGGGCGCCAGGGCAGCCTGCGGCGCTGGCTGCGCTACCGCGGCCAGCTCAAGGAGGCCTTCGCCGACGGCTTCGACACGCTGCTGACCCACATGGTCCCGCGCTACTCGGTCGTGGCGGATGGCCTCGCGCGCAAGGCCGGGGCCGGACACTTCCTCTGGTACACCCACAAGGGCGTCGACCAGCGGCTGATCAACGCGGTCAAGGTCGTCGACCGGGTGTTCACGGCGAGCGCGGAGTCGATGCGCGTCGACACGCCCAAGAAGGTCGTCACCGGCCACGGGATCGACCTGGCGCCCTTCCGCGACGCGGGCCCGCCCGAGGAGCCGCCGCGCCTGTTGTCGGTCGGCAGGCTGACCGCGTCGAAGGACCCGCTGACCCTGATCGAGGCCCTGGCGCTGCTGCGCGAGCGCGGCCACGACGTCTCGCTCGATTGGGCCGGCGGCGGACTGGCGGCGGGCGACGACGCCTACGCGGACGGGGTGCGCGCGCGCATCGCCGAGCTGGATCTCAGCGAGCACGTGCGCCTGCTCGGCGCGGTGCCCCATCCGAAGATCCCCGTGCTGTACCGCCAGTGCACCCTCTTCGTGTCGGGCAGCCGCACGGGCAGCGTCGACAAGGTCGTGCTCGAGGCGATGGCGACCGGCCGACCGGTGGTGACCTGCAACGAGAGCTTCCCGGCCATCCTCGGCGAGCTGGGGGGCGACAGCCGCGCGATGCTCTACGAGCCAGGTGACGTCGACGGGCTGGTGGGCTGCCTCGAGGACCTGCTCGGCGGCTCCGCCGCGCAGCGCGCGCACCTCGGCGCCCGCCTGCGCGCGATCGTCGAGCGCGACCACGAGGTCGACGCGCTGATGACGCGGCTGGTCGGGTTGATGGAGAAGGCGCACGCGTGAGCGTCCGCGCCGAGCTCTGCGCGCCCCTGCGGGCGGTCCTGCGCTGGATGCAGTCCTTGCGCGACGGCCAGGGGCGCATCGTGTGCCCCGATCACGGCATCGCGCACACCGGCAAGAACGCCGGCGCGATCGTGATCGCCTGCGAGCTGGCGCGCCTCGACCCGGAGGCCGACCGCGACGCCCTGTTCGCCTTCGCCCTCGAGCAGGCCGGGCACCTGGCGGACAGCCTCGAGCGCGAGGGCGAGAGCACCTGCTTCACGTTCCGGCCCGGTCGGCACGACCCCTACAACTGCTCGAACTCGGTGATCGACGGGGCCGCCTGCTCGGACGCGCTGGCGGAGTTCGTGCGCGCCTTCGGAGCGCGCCTCGACGCCGAGCAGCGCGAGCGCTTCCAGCACGCCAGCGTGCTGCACGCGCAGACCTATCTGCGCTACTGCATCTTCGACAAGGGCGTCCCCGCCCAGCGCGCCTGGGCGATGACCGGCGTCGCGAACGCCTGGGACCTCGCGCGGCACGACGTGCTCGAGCTGGCGGTGACCGAGGGCACCTGGGTGCTCGAGGCGATCCAGAACCGGGACGGTAGCTACCCCTATCACCCGGTCGAGTGGGGCGCCGCGCACGTGGGCGCGAGCGACGTGTCGGCGTTCTACCAGTCGCGGGTGACCGCGTTCCTGATGTTCGCCCTCGAGCGCATCGGTCGTGACCCGCGCGATCCCTCCTTCGCCAAGCAGCTCGTGCCCGGGCTCGAGTTCCTGGAGGGCTTGCAGGGACCCGACGGGATCAAGTGCGGCCTCGTCGAGGCCAAGCCCTGGTACTGGGGCGCGACCTACGAGGTCGCGAGCCACCCCTTCGACACCTACGCCCTCGCGCGCGGGTGGCGGCACTACAGGCGCCGCGACTTCGCCCTGGCGGCGCGACGCGCGTTCGAGGTCTGGGCCGGTCACCTGACCCCAGGCGGCATGCCGACCAGTCACCGGCCTGGACCGGGCCGCTCGCGCAGCTACCAGTGCCCGCTGTTCTGGGCCGGGCACGCCTCCTGGATGGCGCGCTCGCTCGAGGACCTCGAGGCGATCTACGCATTGCCCGGCGAGCTGGAGTCCCTCGGCGCGGGCCTCGAGCTGCGCATCCGGCCCTTCGCCGATGCGTCGCTCGTGCGCCTCGAGGACGGCGCCGTCTGCGCGTGGGTGCGCGGGAAGCGGCCCGGCTTCAACGTGTCCCACGGCAGCCCGCACGGCGCGGGCTTGATCCGCGTGATCTCCAGAGCGACCGGAGAGGAACTCGTGCCTCGCTGTCGCTTGGGCGGCTCGAACGAGGGCGAGTGGAGCGGCAAGCTCGGCCGCCCCTCCTGGGTGCGCGGCTGGCGCAGCGGCGGCAAGGAGGCACGCTTCTCCCTTTGGCTCGCGCGCAATGCCTGGCGCGGTGGCCGCAAGCGCGAGGCGCTGACCTGGCCGGGGCGCATGCTGCAGCGGGGGGTCCTGGCCTTCGGTTCCGCCCGGGTGGGCAGCGCCTTCGCCCTCGACCCGACCCTCGACTACCTGCCCGACGGCGTGCGCCTGGAGACCCCCCTGGCGCGCCGGGACGGGACACCCGTTCCGGGGTCCCGGATCGAGCGCATCTTCCGCTTGACCGGGGACGGTCTGGAGGTCGAGGAGTGGGCCCACGCGGCCGGCGGCGTGCGTGGCCTCGAGTACCGTGTCCCGACGCGAGCCAGGGACGTGCGCAAGGATGGAGCAAGCGTGAGCTTTCAGCTGGGGTGACGGGGTACCCTTGCCCGTCTCTGCACCGCCGACCGCCATGTCCGATTCGACCGCGTCCCTCGCCGCCTCCCTGAAGACCTCCCTCGCGGCGGGTCTGTGCGTCGGTCTGATCGCGGGGCTGTTCGACGGTCTGGTGCGCAGCCTGGGGATCGATCCGGGCCTGTTCCTGATCCTGGTCCAGGAGAAGTCGCTCGACTACGCCGTGACGAACGGGCTGCCCCAGAAGGGTGACCTGCTGGGGCTCCTGGGCTGCACCGCCGGGGCTGGCTTCTGGTACGCGCTGGCGAGCATTCCGCTGTCCCTGGCGCTCGGGCTCGTCGGGCACTTCGCGTTGAGGCGAGTGGGCGGCTTGCAACGCTGGGCGTTGCCCCTGTGGCTGGGACTGTGGTTCTTCCTCGAGGCGTACTGGTGGACCCGCGCGGTCGTGTACTCCGGGTTGCCGGCGACGAGTCCGAGGCGGCTCATGGCCGCGGCGGGGATCCTCGTGGTGAGTGTCGGCGCCGGCTGGCTGGTGGCGCGGATGCTGGCCCGGATCCCCGAGCGCCTGACCCGGCGGCTGCCCCTCGTGGCCGCCGTCGTCGCCGTGATCGGTGCCGGCTACCTCTTCGCGGATCGCAAATCGAGCTCCGCCGGCTTTGGTCAAATCAACGAGCGCAACGAGGACAAGCCGAACGTCCTGATCTTCGTCGTCGATGCCCTGCGGCAGGACGTGCTCGGTTGCTACGGCAACCAGGAGGTCAAGACCCCGGTCATGGACGAGATCGCGCGCGAAGGGGTCGTCTTCGCGGACGCCTTCGCCCAGGCCCCCTTCACCTGGACCAGCTTCGGGTCGTTCCTGACCGGCAAGTACCCGCGCCGGCACGGGCTGGTGCTGATGGTCCCGGGCGCGCAGCTCCCGGAGAACCTGACCCTGCCGGAGTACCTGCACAGCCCGGGCAAGCACGGCTCCGAGATGGAGGGCGAGGACGTCGTCGGCGCGGCCTTCCTGACCGGGACCCTGAGCCACGGCTCCGGTCTCGCGCGCGGGTTCGACTACTACTTCGAGGCCATGGTCGGCCACGAGCTGGTGGACGTGGAGAGCCGCTGGAGCAAGTTCCGGTCGGGCCTGTTGCCCTGGCTCTACAAGAACAAGCTGCACCAGCGGGTCGACAACCAGCTCGTCGCCTCGACGGCGGTCGACTGGTTTCGCGACTTCGGCGATCGACGCTTCGTGTCGATGGTGCACTACTACTCGACGCACACGCCCTACGACCCGCCGGCCAAGTACCGCGAGATGTACTGCGACCCGGAGTACGACGGCAAGTTCCCGGCCTTCTACGCGAAGCACCGCATCGCGATCGAGCAGGGCACCATCACGCCCAGCGCGGCGGACGTGGAGCAGATCAAGAACCTGTACTACGCCGGGGTCACCCAGGCGGACGCCATGATCGGCGAGGTGCTGGACGAGCTCGAGCGACAGGGCGTGCTCGACGACACGATCGTGGTCGTGACCTCGGACCACGGCGAGTCCCTCGGCGAGCACGGGTTGGGGGAGCACAACTTCATGTACAACGACAACCTGCGCATCCCGCTCCTGATGCGCTACCCGGCCAAGCTGCCCCAGGGCAAGGTCGTCGAGGGGATCGTCGACTCGATCGACATGGTCCCGACCCTGACGGATCTGATGGGGCTCAAGGACCTCGAGCACGCCGATGACCTGCCCGACGACGCCAGCAAGGCGAAGCGCATGCAGGTGATCGACGGGAAGAGCCTGGTGCCCCTGGCGCTCGGCGAGGTGGAGCGGGTGCGGCTGTTCTCCTTCGCCGAGAACGGACGCTACTGCTCCATCCAGGACGACAAGTGGAAGCTGATCATCGCGCGCAGGCAGCTCGATCCCGAGGTCTGGGCGCGGATGAAGATCACGCCCGCCGAGCCTCCTCCCGCAGCACACCTCGAGAAGCCACGCTTCTACGACATCGCGAGCGATCCGCTCGAGCTCGATGACCTCTACTTCTCGGCCCTCGAGGAGCACGCGGATCGAGTGGAGGACTACTGGATGATGCTGCGGGACTGGGACAACAAGCTGCCCCATCGAGAGGTGGAGCTCTCGGCCCGGGACCTCGAGAACATGAAGCACGCCCTCGAGGCCCTCGGCTACGGGTCCGGAGTCGGTGACACCGGCGTGCTTTCGAACGGGTCGAAGGGTAAGGACCCCGAAGAGGGCGAGGAGTGAACGCGACGGCCGTGCG
>JAQBVH010000016.1 GCA_027623615.1 Planctomycetota bacterium
GGCGCTCGCCGTGACCATGGTGTAGGGGCCAGCGCCCGGGAAAGCGCCGTCCTCGGTCAGGATCGGGTCTGCGCTGACCTCGAAGAAGTCGATCGACGCCTCGAAGGCCGGCGCGTTGCCGCCGCCGGCGTTGCCCGCGTAGACGCCGACCTGATCGGGCGCGAAGACGAAGGTGAAGCTCGCGACCGGGTTCCAGGTCGCGCCGTCCGCGGACCACTCCGCCGTCCACAGATCGCCGCTGCGGGTCATGCGCAGGTCGATCCGTCCGCTGTGGGCGCCCAGGCCGAGGTTGGCCATGGTCGTCGTCGACGCGCCGGTCGTGCGACCGACGTACGCGTTCAGCTCGCCGCCGTCGTGGTAGACGTCGAAGCGGATCCAGTAGTCCGTGTCCTCGATCACGAGCAGACCCTGCTCCTCCACCGCCTGGCTGGGCGAGCTCGGGAAGCTGGCGCGGAACTGGGTGTCGCCGCCGGGATAGGGTTGCTGCGCGCGCGCGGGCAACACGCCGCCAAAAGCCTCGTGGTTCGAGCCTCCAGGCACGCCCAGGCGTAGCCAAGCGTCGTCGGTCCCGACACCCGTGGTGCGTTGCGTGCCGCCACCGAGCGGATCGACGAACGTCCACGGGCTACCGAGCCCGGCGCAGTCGTTGAAGTCGTCCGAGGCCAGGCCGACGTCGTCGTCGAGCACCGTCAGGACGTGGACGGAGGGTGCGCCGAGGGTCGCGTTCGTCGGAGCGCCGAGGGTCAGCTCGACCGTCTCGTCCGACTCGGGCGAGGTGTCGGCGGCGGGCGTGATCGTGATCGAACCCGTGGTCTGACCGGCCGGGATCACGAGCGGTGACGCGTCGGCGGTGTAGTCCACGTTTGGTGTGGCGTCACCCGCAAGCGTGAAGGGCACCGTGACCGCATGCCCGGAGACCGCGCTGAGCGAGACGTCGATCGTGATCGCGCCGTCGCCCTCGCCGCTGGACTGGTTCGCGAGGACGAAGGCCACGCTCGGCGGCCCGTCGTCGTCGATGATCGTCAGGGTGTGGGCGAAGGGGCTGCCGAGGGTGCCGTTGGTCGGCGCAGCGAGGGTGACGACCAGGTCCTCGTCCGGCTCGTCGAGCACGTCCTGGAGCACGATCAGGTCGAGCGTCGTCTGGGTGCTGCCGGCCGTGATCGTGACCGGCGAGGCCGGCACGTCGACGTCCGCCGCCGTGGCCGAACCCGTCGCGGAGAAGGGCACGCTCACGTCGAGGCCCGAGGGCCCGTCCAGCGCGACGGTGACCGTCACGCCGCCCGCTCCCTCGACTGCGGTCTGAGCGCTGCTCGTCACCGTGACGGCGGGCGGATCGTCGTCGTCGACGATCGAGAGCGTGTGCTGGGTGAGCGTCCCCAGGCTGGCGCCGGTCGGGGCGCCGAGGTCGAAGACCAGGGTCTCGTCCGCCTCGTCGAGGCCGTCGGGCACCAGGGTGACGCTGACCGTCGCGCTCGCGACCCCCGCGGGTACGACCACGGGGCTGGCCCCCACGCTCGCGTCGCCAGGTTGCCCCGCGCTGCCGCCCACGCTGAAGGGCAGCGTGACGTCGAGCCCGGAGATGGTGTCGAGGGAGACCTCGACGGTCACGACGCCCGCGCCTTCAGCGAAGCTCGAGGCAGGCGCCGAGAAGGCGACCTGCGGCGCAGGATCGTCGTCGAGGATCGTGAGCGTGTGCTGGCCGGGAATGCCCACCGTGGCGTTGGAGGGCGCGCCGAGGTCGAGGACCAGCTCCTCGTCGGCCTCGAAGGTGCTGTCCGCGACGAGGGTCACGGTCAGGTTCGCGCTCTGCTGCCCGGCGGGGATCACCAGGGTGGTCGCGCTCAGGGTTGCGTCGCCTGGCACGGTCGCGGCGCCGCTGGTGAGCACGGGCACGCTGACCTCGAGGCCCGAGGGCGCGTCGAGCTGCACCGCGACCGCGACCGCTCCGGCCCCTTCACCAGCGGACTGGACCGCGCTGGTGAACGTGATCGTCGGCGGCGCATCGTCGTCGAGGATCGTGACGGTGTGCCGGTCCTGCGCGCCCTTGTTCGCGTTCGTCGGCGCGCCGAGGTCGAGCACGACCGTCTCGTTGGGCTCGTCGACGCCGTCGGAGACGGGGATCACCTCGAACGTGCCGGTCAGACTGCCCGCTGGGATCACGAGGGGCCCGTCGTCGACCGCCACGTCGTCCGGATCGAGCGCCGTCCCGCTCACGGTCCAGGGCACCGTCACGTCGAGACCCGAGACCGCGCTCAGCTCGACGGTCACGCTCTGCGGGCCCGCGGCCTCACCGATCGACTGGCTGGACGAGGCGAAGCTGACCGTGGGCAGCCCGTCGTCGTCGCTGATCGTCAGGGTGTGGGTCGCCGTCGCGCCCAAGCTGGCGTTCGTGGGCGCGCCCAGGTCGAGCACGACCGTCTCCGCCGACTCGTTCAGCGCGTCGGGTACGAGCGCCACCTGGATGACGCCGGACAGCTGTCCGGCTGGGATGACGAGCGGGCTCGCGTCGACCGTCGCGTCCGCGGGCACGTCCGCCGTCCCGTTGACGCTGAAGGGCACGCTGACCGCTTGGCCGGAGATCGCGGAGAGGACCACGGTCACACCGACGACGCCGGCGCCCTCGCTCGCGACCTGCACGGCCTGGTCGAAGGCCACGCTCGGCGGCGCGTCATCGTCGGTCAACGTGGCCGTGTGGACGATGGTGGCGCCCAGGCTCGCGTTGGTCGGCGCGCCCAGGGAGAGCTCGACGCTCTCATCAGCCTCGTCGAAGCTGTCGTCGACCAGGTTCAGCTGGATCGCACCAGAGAGCTGACCCGCTGGGATGACGAGCGGGCTCGCGCTGACCGAAAGGTCGTCCGGCACCGTGGCGCTGCCAGTGACGGTGAACGGCACGCTCACGTCGAGCCCTGACGCCGCGCTGAGCTCAACCAGGGCTGCGGCCACGCCGTCGCCCTCGCCGTGGCTCGCGCTCATCAGAGCGAAGGCCACGCTCGGCGGTACGTCGTTGTCCTGGATCGTCAACGTGTGCACGAACCCGGCGCCGAGCGCCGCGTTGGTCGGCGCGCCGAGGGTGACCTCGACCGTCTCGTCAGCCTCGTCGAGCCCATCGTCGACCAGCGTCAGCACGAGGTCCGCGCTCAGGCTGCCGGCCGGGATCACGAGCGGATCCGGCGCGAGGGCGCCGTCCGCCGGCAGGCTCGCGCTGCCTGCGACCGTGTAGGGCACGGTCACGTCGAGGCCCGAGAGCGAGGACAACGAGACCGTCAGGATCGCGCTACCGTCACCCTCCGCGAGGGACTGGCTCGCGAGGTCGAAGCCGACCGTCGGAGACTGCTCTGCCTGGAACACGACCTCGAGGCCGTCCGAGAAGTTGAAGGTCGACTGCGCGCCGCCGGGATCCCGATACCAGGCCTGGAAGTACCAGGTCGTCCCCGCGGCGATCGTGCCCGCGGCGGGCGGGAGGGTCAGGTCGAGGCTGAAGTCGAGCTGGTTGTTCTGCGCCGCGAGCACGGGCAGGCGGTAGAGCTGCGCCCCTTCGCCGATGCAGAGCAGCCCGTCGCCCAGCGGAATTCCGTTGCCGCCGTTGCGCACCGTCGCCGAGTAGAAGAACAGCCCGAAGTTGTTGGGCACCGGCCCGGCCTGCAGCGCGAACTGGTTGTCCGGCACGGCGCACAGTCCGTTGCTCCCCATCAGCGCCGGTGACCCCGTCGTGTTCGGGAAGGCCGTGCAGAAGTTCTCGGTCTTGCACTGCCCGAGGACAGAGCTCTGGAGGCCCGCGAGGGCGAGCAGTGCGGTGGCGAGGCGGAGGGAACCCAAGGGATGGAATCGACCGGGAGGGACCGATCGTGAGGGGCGCGGGCCGGGGATCGCCGCCGGCGCGAGTCTCAGATCGCAACGCTTTTGGGGACAGCAGAAAACAGGAAGACGCAACGAGGATCGTCCCAGCGCTCCGGGCGTCTTGAGCGGATGAGGTCCGGTAACAGGAAAGTCCTGGCCATGCGGCCCTCAAGGGTCGCGGCGAAGGGGTCGATGGCCTCGTGACGGTGTCCCGGATCGGGCCCCCGCTCGAGCTCAACCCACAGCACCTGCATGACCCAGCACGTCGCCACCCGCTGCAACGCCTGCGGCACCGCCGCACCCCGAACGTTCTTCGAGGTGCCCGACATTCCCGTCCTCGTCTGCGCCCTGTGGCCCGACGCCGACTCCGCGCGCGCCTGTCCGAAGGGTGACCTCCAACTGACCTACTGCGCGAACTGCGGGGCGATCGAGAACCAGGCCTTCGACGCCGAGCGCGTCGTCTACACCGACCAGTACGAGAACTCCCTGCACTTCTCGGAGTTCTTCCAGGGCTACGTGCGCGACCTGGCCCAGGGCATCGTCGCGCGCTTCTCCCCGAGCGGCGGGACCGTGGTCGAGATCGGTTCGGGGGACGGGCAGTTCCTCGAGCTGATGACCGAGCTCGGCGATTGCCGCGGCGTAGGCTTCGATCCGAGCTACGACCGCGACGCCCCCGACGAGCTCGACGGGGGTCGCGTGCGCTTCGTGCGCGAGTACTTCGACGAGAGCCAGAAGGCCCTCGGCGCCGACCTGGTGGTCTGCCGCCAGGTGCTCGAGCACGTGCCCGATCCCGGCGCGATGCTGCGCAGCGTGCGCGCGGCCCTCACTCCCGAATCCGCGGTGGTGTTCGAGGTGCCCAACGCCCTCTACACCCTCGAGGCGCCGTCCCTGTGGGACGTGATCTACGAGCACGTGACCTACTGGAGCGCCGGCAGCCTGGCGCGCCTGTTCGCCGCCTGCGGCTACGACGTGACCGGCAGCGAGACCACCTACGCCGACCAGTTCGTCGCGATCGACGCCCGCCCGAGCGCGAGCGACCAGGGTTCGATCGGCGTCGCAGTCGATGACCTGGCCCACCTGACGGGCGCCGTCGAGCTCTTCTCCGCCGCCTGGCGCGAGACGATCGCCGGCTGGCACGAGGAGCTGGCCGCGCGCGCGGCCCGCGGCGAGAGGGTGGCCCTCTGGGGCACCGGCGCGCGCGGCGTCAACTTCCTGAACATCGCCGACCCGACCGGCTCGATCGCCCAGGTGGTCGACATCAACCCGCGCAAGCACGGCAAGCACGTGCCCGGGACGGGACAGCAGGTCGCGCGGCCCGAGGACCTCAAGGCGAACCCGCCCGACCTGGTCGTCGTGATGAACCCCAACTACCTGGACGAGATCCAGACCAGCCTGAACGACATGGGACTTCACCCCGAGGTGCGCTGTGCTTGAGAACTCCCCCGCCTGCCGCTTCTGCGAGGCTGGCCTCGAGCACGTCTTCGTCGACCTGGGCCTCTCGCCCCTGTGCGAGAGCTTCGTGAAGCCACAGGACGCGAACCAGGGCGAGAGCTTCTACCCCCTGAAGGTCTGGGTCTGCTCCGCCTGCAAGCTCGTGCAGCTGCAGGAGTACGTGGCCGCCGACGAGATCTTCGACGACTACGCCTACTTCAGCTCCTTCAGCGACTCGTGGCTGAAGCACGCGGCGAACTACTGCGCGGCCATGACCAAACGCTTCGCGCTCGACGCACGGAGCTTCGTGGTCGAGGTCGCCTCGAACGACGGCTACTTGCTGCGCAACTTCGTCGAGTCGGGCGTGCCCTGCCTGGGCGTCGAGCCTTCGTGGACGGTCGCCGAGGCCGCCAAGCAGGTCGGCGTGGAGAGCCTCGTGCGCTTCTTCGGCCGCGACACCGCGACCGAGGTCGCCGCCGACCGGGGCCAGGCCGACCTGATCCTGGGCAACAACGTCCTCGCCCACGTGCCGGACCTGAACGACTTCGTCGGCGGCCTCCCGCTGCTGCTCGCGCCGGAGGGCGTGGTCACGATGGAGTTCCCGCACCTCATGCGGCTGATCGAAGAGGGGCAGTACGACACGATCTATCACGAGCACTACTCCTACCTGTCGCTCGTGACCGTGCAGCGCATCTTCGAGGCCCACGGCCTCGAGCTGTTCGACGTGGAGGAGCTCCCCTCCCACGGCGGCTCCCTGCGCGTCTACGCCAAGCACCAGGGCGCAAGCCACGCAATCGAGGCGCGCCTGGGCGAGCTGCTCGAGCGCGAACGCGCTGCCGGCTACGACAGCATGGACGTGTACCTCGGGTTCACCGAGAGGGTCGAGGCTCAGAAGCACGGCCTGCTCCAGTTCCTGATCGAGGCCAAGCAGGAGGGCAAGCGCGTGGTCGCGTACGGGGCGCCGGGCAAGGGCAACACCCTGCTCAACTACTGCGGCATCCGCACGGACCTGATCGAGTACGCGGTCGACCGCAACCCCTACAAGCACGGCCGCTTCACGCCCGGGACCCGCATCCCGATCCATCCGGTCGAGCACCTCGAGGCCGACAACCCGGACTACATCGTGATCCTGCCCTGGAACCTGGCCCGGGAGATCGCGCGCCAGCTCGCGCCGATGGTGCGCGGCGGCGCCCGGCTCGTCGTGCCGATCCCCAGCGCCATGGTCCTCGAACCGACGGCGGAGGCAGCCTGATGAAGGTCGTCCTCTTCTGCGGCGGGCTCGGCATGCGCCTGCGTGACTTCTCGGACAAGATCCCCAAGCCCATGGTGCCGATCGGCTACCGGCCGATCCTGTGGCACGTCATGAAGTACTACGCGGCCTATGGCTACACGGACTTCGTGCTGGCGCTCGGGTACAAGGCCGACTCGATCAAGCGCTACTTCGTCGAGTACGACGAGTTCCTCTCGAACGACTTCGTGCTGCGCGGCAGCTCGCCGGAGCCGCAGCTCCTGCATCAGGACATCCACGAGTGGAACATCACCTTCGTGGACACGGGCTACGCGAGCTCGATCGGCGAGCGCCTGCGCCGCGTGCGCAAGCACCTTGAGGGCGAGGAGATGTTCCTCGCCAACTACTCCGACAACCTGACCGACTTCCACCTGCCGGACATGGTTGACGAGATGCGCAACAACCCCGAGCTGGTAGCCAGCTTCCTGGCGGTCAAGCCGCCCCACAGCTTCCACGTCGCGCACATGGGCGGGGACGGCCGAGTGACGGACATCCACGAGACGCGCGACGCGGAGCTCTGGATCAACGGCGGGTACTTCTGCCTGCGCCAGGAGATCTTCGACGTCATGGAAGAGGGCGAAGAGCTGGTGGTCGAACCGTTCCAGCGCCTGATCCAGGATCGGCGCCTGCACGCCGTGCCCTACGAGGGCTTCTGGCAGAACATGGACACGTTCAAGGACCGCACCACGCTCAACGACATGCACGAGCGCGGCGAGGGCCCGTGGGAGATCTGGAGGACCGCGTCGTGAGCACCATCCAACACTGCCGCAGCTGCCGCGAGACCGAGCTGCGCACCGTGATCGACTTCGGTGACAGCCCCCTCGCCGACCGCCTGCTGCACGAACACGAGCTGGAGGAGGACGACCTGTTCTTCCCCCTGCGGCTGGTCGTCTGCCCGGCCTGCGCCCTGGTGCAGATCACCGAGAACGTGCCGCCGGAGATCCTTTACTGCGGCGACTACCCCTACTACACGTCGATCTCGCCGGGCCTCGTCAAGCACTTCACGGACGCGGCCCACGCCATGCTGGAGCGCACGCCGCTTGCGCCGGGTGCGCTCGTGATCGAGGCCGCCTCGAACGACGGCTACCAGCTCAAGGTCTTCCGCGCGGCGGGCCTCGAGGTGCTCGGCGTCGACCCCGCGCCGGGCCCCGCGCAGGTCGCCAATGACGCGGGCATCGACACCCGCTGTGAGTTCTTCACGGCGGAGGTCGCGCAGCGGCTCGTGGCGCAGGGCAAGCGCGCCGACCTGATCACGGGCAACAACGTGCTCAACTTGATCCAGGACCTGGACGACTTCTCCCGCGCCGTGGACCTGCTCTTGAAGCCCGGCGGAACCCTCTGCCTCGAGGTCCCCTGCTTCGTCGACACGATCGACCAGACCGCGTTCGACAACGTGTTCCACCAGAACACGACCTACTGGACGGCGACCTCCCTCGATCGCTACTGGCGCAGCTCCGGCCTCTTCCTGAACCACGTCGAGCCCGCGCCGACCTTCGGCGGCTCCCTGCGCGTGTACTTCGAGCACGTGGAGGACCGCAGCGACGCGGTCCGGGACCTGCTCGCCGAGGAGCAACGCCGCGGCGTGCCGACCACGGCCTTCTACGAGGCCTTCGCGGGCCGCGTCGAGGACATCAAGACCAGCCTGCGCACCCAGATCGAGGGCCTGCACAAGCTGGGCAAGCGCCTGGTAGCGTACGGCGCAGCGGGCGGAATGGCCACGACCCTGCTGTCCTACCTGGGCCTCGATGGGAGCGACCTCGACTACGCCGTCGACATCAACCCACACAAGCACGGCCGCTACACCTCCGGCAGCCGACTCCAGATCCGTCCGGCCGAGGTCCTGTCCCAGGACCTGCCCGACGTGGCATTGCTCCTCGCCTGGAACTTCGCCGAGGAGGTCTTGAGCCAGCAGGACGACTACCGGGTGAAGGGCGGCCAGTTCCTGGTGCCGATCCCGGAGCCCCGGCTGGTGTGAACCCGACGCGGCGTGCCCCCACCCTCGCCAGGAGGTGCGCCGCGAGAAGGACGCCGCCTACCGCGCATCCACAGGCCGCGCATGGACCGCGACCAGGGGCAAGGACCGCACGATCCACCCCGTTACCTCAGGCGCTTGATGATGTGCCAGCCGAACTTGCTCTTCACCGGGTCGTAGGCGCACACGCCGACCTGGCCGACGTCCAGTCGCCAGGCGACGTCGCCGAAGGAGGTCGCCATGCTCGCCCGGGCATAACCGCCGCTCCCGTCCGTGGACATGACGTAGGGGCCTCCACCTGGATCGTTCGAGAACTCCTTGCCGAGAGCTTCAAAGTCCTCGCCGGCCTGGATGCGCTCGGCCAGGCTCGCGACGAGGACCTCGGCCTCCTCCCTCGACCGCGTCTGGCTGGACCTCTCGGCCCCCTGGAAGGCGATCAGGATGTGAGCCACCTGCACGGATTTGGCATCGTGCTCGTCGAGCGCGGCGGTCTTGGCGATGCCGGCGCGCAGGGCGGCGACGTCACCTTGTGCCGCAGGTTCCGGGGAACAACCGCAGAGGGCGAGCAAGAGCAAGGGGAGGAAGATATTCATGGCGCGCGCATCCTAGCGTCCGCCGCTCGAGACCTCACTCGAGGCGCCTGATGATGTGCCAGCCGTACTTGCTCGCCTGCGGGTCGTACTGCGCCACGCCGACCTGGCCGACCTCGAGCCTCCAGCCGGTGTTCCCGAAGGCCGCCACCATGCTCCTACGGGAGAAGATGAGGTTCTCCCGGTCCGCGGGACCCTGCTGGACCATCGTGTAGATGCCGCCAGGTCCGTCGTCGGAGTGCCCGACCTTCAGTGTCGAGAAGTCCTCGCCGGCCTCGATCCTCGCGAGGAGGGAGGCGGCGAGCGCCTCCGCCTCCGCCCTGGTCCGGGTGGCGCTGGTCCCGGTCCCCGCGAAGGAGATCAGGATGTGCTCGACCTTGACCCGTGGCGCGTCGTGCTCCACGCGGGCCTCCAGGCCTGCGACGGCGTGGCGCAGGGCCGTCAGGTCGTCCACGGCGGGCACGCCACGGTCCTCCGGGCCGGTCCCGTCAACGGCAGGTGCGGCGCAGGCGGAGAAGGCGAGGAGGAGCAGCGGGGCGATCATCTTCATGCTGGCCGCATCCTACCGCCCAGCGCGCCGGATCTCGCCGAGTCAGCGCAAGCGCTGGATGATGTGCCAACCGTACGGACTCTGCGTCCGGTCGTAGGCACACACCCCGACCTCCCCGACCTCGAGCCGCCAGCCCACGTCGGCGAACCCCGGCGTCATCTGCTTGCGCGCGGTGCCGCTGCGCAGGTCGCCACCCGGCTTGCTCGGGTCGTGCATGCGGTAGGTCCCCGGCCCTGGATCGTCCGAGTACTCCACGCTCAACTCGGAGAGGGGCTCCCCGCCCGCGATGCGCGCTCGGAGGCTTGCCGTCAGCACCTCCGCCTCGCTCTGGAAGCGCGGCTGCCGGGACTGGTCCGCGCCCTGGAACGCGATCAGGATGTGCTGGACCTGGATCTCGCCGGTGTCGTGTTCCGGACGCGCCGCGACCTGCGTGACGTGCTCACGCAGGGCCAGGACCTCCGGCGCAGGCCCCTCGCTGCAGGCGCAGAGGACGAGGAGCGAGGCGGTCAACAGGCGCTGCATGGCGGGCGCATTCTAGCGCCCGCCGGCGCCAGCAGCCTCAGGCCACCCAGCGCAGCGCCTCGTTCAGGCGCCCGTCGCCCTGGTGGCCGAGGATCGTCTTGATGCGCAGGTACTTCGAGGACAGGAACTCGTCCTTGGTGAGGCCGTGCTGCTGGTAGGCCGCGTAGAGCTCCTCGACGCCTTCGCGCACCGTCCACACCGGCTGGTAGTCGGGCAGGGTCGTCTCGAGCTTCTCGAAGTTGACCCGGTAGTTGCGCAGGTCCGGGCTCGCGCCCTCCGCGAACTCCAGGTGACAGTTCGGCACCACGTCGGCCACGATCTCGGCCACCTCGCGGACGCGGTAGTTCTCCGCGGTGCGGCCCACGTTGAAGGCCTGGTCGTGGACCAGCTCGCGGTCCGCGGCGAGCACCGCCTGGAAGGCGCGGCTGATGTCCTCGACGTGCACCAGCGGCCGCCACGGCGAGCCGTCCGACTTCATCAGCACCTCGCCGCTGGTGTAGGCGTAGGCGGTCAGGTTGTTGACCACCAGGTCGATGCGGATGGAGGGCGACAGGCCGTAGGCCGTCGCGTTGCGCATGTACGTCGGGCTGAAGCTCGCGTCGGCGAGCTTGGTCAGCTCCTGCTCGACCTCGATCTTGGTCGTACCGTAGGCCGTGACCGGGTTCATGTCCGCGGTCTCGGTCAACGGCGCGTCACCCGCGGCGCCGTAGAGGCTGCACGAGGAGCTGAAGAGGAAGCGGCCCACGCCGGCCTGCCTGGCCAGCTCCGCAAAGCGCACGGTCGCGTCCCGGTTGATCTGGTAGGTCAGCTGCGGGTCGAGGTCTCCCAGCGCATCGTTCGAGAGCGCCGCCAGGAAGACGACGCCGTCGAAGCCCTCCAGGTCGCTCGCCTGGATGTCGCGGATGTCCTTGCGGATCGCGGCCACGGGGGGCGCGTCGTTGAACTGACAGCCTTCGTAGTAGTAGGTGTCGAGCCCGCTGACCTCGTGCCCGCAGCGCTGCAGGAACGGGACCATGACCTGACCGATGTATCCGTTGTGACCAGTGACGAGGAGCTTCATGGGGTCAAAGGCGCAGCTTGCGTCCGTGGAAGGCCTCCGCGTAGCGCGTCGGCGAGTTGCACTCGAGGCCGCGCAGCCGGAGGGTCGCGCGGAACGTTTCGGCGTCGAACCAGGGCTTGCCCGCCTGGCTGGGGAACAGCTCGGCGAGCGCCGAGCACTTGAAGGCGGCGACGTCCGCCGACAAGGGCACGAACACGTTCGGCTGCCCGAGGTCCGCGTCGTACTTGGGGATCTCGTACTCGAGCACGAGGTGATCCCGGAACGCGTTCCAGCTGAGCTCGGCCAGGGTGCGGTGGTCCTGGTGCTTGTCGCGCTGGTGGTGGGTCAGCACGAGGTCGGGCGCGAAGTCCTGACCGGCGGCGTGCAGGGCCTCCTTCACCGCGGTCCACTGACCGGGGAGGAAGTTCTCGCGGAAGTCGTGCAGCGTCAGCTCGACCTCGCGTGCGCCCTCGCTGAAGCGCGCCGCGCTGGCGTGTGCCTCCGCCCGGCGCTCCTCGCTCGCGGAGAACACGACCCAGCGCAGGTCGACCCCGCCCGGCCGCTCCTGCAGCAGCCGACGGATGGTGCCGCCCGCCCCGATCTCGATGTCGTCGGCGTGCGCGCCGAGACAGAGGATGCGCAGGGGCTGATCCGCGGGCAGGGAGAGGCTGAGATCCAGCATGGATGCACCCCTGTATCGGCCAACGCCCCCCTGGAACGGAGCCTAGGTTCGAGCCCGTGCGCCCGGTACGCTGCCGCCCAGCGTGAGTTTTCTTCCACCCCACGTCTCGTTCCCGGACGAGCCCGCGCTCCAAGCCTGTCCCGCCTGCGCCTCGGCCGCGGCGCGACGGGTCTACGCGGTGCGAGGCATCCCGACCCATTCCTGCGTCCTGCTCGACGACCAGGAGGCCGCCCGGAGCTTCCACGCCGGGGACCTGGCCCTCGCCCACTGCCCCGACTGCGGCTTCCTGTTCAACGACGCCTTCGACCCGCGGCTGCTGGACTACTCCGAGGACTACGAGGAGACCCAGGGCTGCTCCGCGACCTTCAGCGCCTGGCTCGAGGGAGTGATCGACCGCCTCGTCGAGCGCACGGACCTGGCCGGCGGCACCCTGGTCGAGGTCGGCTGTGGCCGCGGCGACTTCCTCGCGCAGACCTGTCGCAGCGCGAGCTGCGCCGGGGTCGGTATCGATCCGAGCGCGACGGCTGGTCGAGTCGACCATGCAGCAGGGCGCGGCCTGCGCTTTCTGCACGAACGCTACGGCGCCTCCCACGCGGACCTGCACGCAGACGTGTTGGCCTGTCGCCACACCCTCGAGCACCTGGCGCCCGTGGCCGAGGTCGCGGCCCTCTTCCACGGGGGCCTGGAGGAGCACGGCGGGCATCTGTTCGTCGAGGTTCCGGACACCAGGCGCATCCTCGAGGAGGGCGCGTTCTGGGACCTGTACTACGAGCACTGCTCCTACTTCAGCGCCGGGTCCCTCGGCCGCCTCTTCAAGCGCAGCGGCTTCGCGCTCGACGCGCTCGAGGTCGAGTACGGCGGGCAGTACCTGCAGTTGACCGCGCACCCTGGAGTCGGAGGAGCGGCCCCGCTCGACGACCTGGCGCACCTGGCCGCCGCGGTGAAGCGCTTCACCGAGACCTGCCGGGCGACCCTTGCGAGGTGGCACGGCGTGCTCGAGGAGGCGCGCTCCGCGAACCAGACGCTCGTGCTCTGGGGCTCGGGCAGCAAGGCGACCGGGTTCCTGACCACCCTCGGAGCCCAGGACACCGTCCGCGCCGTGGTCGACATCAACCCTGCCAAGCACGGCCACTTCGTCGCCGGCACGGGTCATCGGATCGTCGCCCCCGGGTCGCTGACCGAGCTGCAGCCCGATCGGGTCGTGATCATGAACCCGGTCTATCGGGACGAGATCCAGGCCGACCTGGACCGGCTCGGGGGGTCCGCGCAGGTCGACGCGGTGTAGGCGACCCCGTTGGGGCCGCCTACGCCTCCTCCGGAGGCGTGTGTGTCTCTTGGCGCCACACCTCTCCTGAGCGACCCCGTTGGGGCCGCTACCCCTCCTCCGGAGGCGTGTGTGTCTCTTGGCGCCACACCTCACGGTGTGGCAGCCCCGCGGTCCAGGTGGCCTAGCCCGGTCCGAACGGCAGGTCCCTCTTGAAGCGGTTCAGCACGGACCCGTAGACACGGACGCCGGCCTCCTCGATCCGCTCGAGCGTGCGCCGGACTGCGGCCTTGCGACTCTCGCGTGCGCGGAGCACGAGCACGACGCCGTCCACGTGCCGCAGGAGGGCCCGCGTCTCCGCGTGCTCGAGCAGGGGTGGCGCGTCGAAGATGACGAAGGGTGTCCGCGCGGCGAGCGTGTCGAACATGTCGAGGGCGCCAGGCGCCACGAACTCGCCCGCGGCGACCGGGCGCGGGGCGCCCGCGGGCAGGACGGTCAGGCCCTGGCAGCCGGGCACGTGCTGGAGGCATGCATCCAGGGACGCGGCACCGACGAGGAGGTCGGAGAAGCCGGGGCTCTCCTCGAGTCCCAGGTAGCCGGCCGTCGCGGGGCGCGCCAGGTGGGTCTCCACGAGGGTCACCTGCGAACCCGTGTTGCGCGCTAGCCCGCACGCGGTCGCTGCGGCGATCAAGCTGGTGCCTGACTGTGCATCGGTGCTCGTGAAGAGGATGCGCTTGTGCCCCGCGATCCCGGTCATGGCAGCCAGGTTGGACCAGATCGTCTCCGCCAGGGGTTCGACGTCCTCGATGGCCTCGAGCAGCGGAGCAGTCCGGTTGGAAACGTTGGAGTACGACATGGTTCAGGCAGCAGTGCGCTTCACGACCGAGCGTCGCAGGTTGCGCAGCTTGCGAGCCTCTGGGACGACGCCGAGCACGCGCAGCCCGAGGCCGTTCGCGAGCGTCTCGGGATAGCGCAGCCGGCGATCGATCAACTGGCGCGCGATCGCGATGGCCAGGCCGAGGAACAGGCCCGCGGCCAGCCCCATGAGCAGGGGCTTGGCCCGGCTCGGACCGATCTTCCCGACGGGTAGGGTCGGGTCCCAGAGCGGCTTGAGGGCCGAGGCGCCCTTCATCTCGGCCAGGGCCAGCTTCTCGAGCTTGGCGAGCTGGTCCTGCTGCAGGGTCAGGTCGTCGCGCGAAGCCTTGACCAGCGCCTCGTGCATGAAGTGCTTGTCCTTGCAGGCCGCGATGCGCTTGCGGTCAGCGCCGAGGCCATCGCGATTGTCCGTCAGGTACTCGATGTCCGCTATCACCCCATCGCG
>JAQBVH010000017.1 GCA_027623615.1 Planctomycetota bacterium
CGCCGAAGCCTCCCATGTTCGTCCCCGAACCCGGGATGCCGAACAGGGTCGTCACGCCGGCCGCGAGCCCGCGGCGGATCGCGGGGTTGCCCGGGATCACGCACGGCCGCGCGCGCAGCTCGGGGTTCACGGCGTGCACCATGTCGTTGATGCCGGGGCCGTGGATGTGGGTGTGCAGGTCGACGAGGCCGGGCGCGATCCAGGCGTCCGGATAGTCGAGCACGCGGGTGCCCGCGGGCAGCTCGATCGGCGCGCCCACGTGGGTCAGCTTGCCGTCCTCACAGACGATCATGCCCGGCGCGTACACCGCGCCGTCGTCGTCCATCGTCAGGACCTTGCCCGCCCGAATGGCGAGCGCGTCGCCCGCCGTCGCGAACGAGGCCAGACCAAGGCTGGCAGCGAGGAGCGCAGCGCGCATTACCAGCGCCTCCCTTCCGTCGCGTCGTACACGAGCGTGCCGTTCACCCAGACCAGCTCCACGCCGTTGCGCGGGTCGATCGGGTTGCCAGTAACGACCACCAGGTCCGCGTCCTTGCCGACCTCGAGGCTGCCCACCCGGTGATGGATGTTCATCGTCTTGGCCGGGACGATCGTGACCCCGCGCACGCTCTGCATCAGGTCCTCGTTGAACCCGTAGCGCACACCCATGGCGGCCTGCAGGGGCAGCTCCTCCTGGGGCACCACCGGCGCGTCGGTGTTGAAACCGACCTGGGGGTGACCGCGGTCCTGGAAGCCCCAGGCGCTCCCGTGGATCTGGCCGTCCGTGTCGTAGCGCGGCGGGCGGGCCGCCATGATCTCGCGCGGGCCGAGGATCGCCGCGACGTCGTGCTCGAGCGCCAGCGGAGTGGTCTTGTAGCTGTCGAAGGACCCGTGGTCGATGAAGGTGTCGAACCCGTAGTCGCGTGAGAGCATCAGGATGCTCATCATCACGAGTTGGTAGTACTGGGTGTGCGTCGACACCTGAATGTCCCGCGCCTTGAGGTCACGGAACACGTCGAGCTGGATGTTGCGCTCGGGCTTGGGACCGACGCCCTGCTCGTAGGATTCATACGAGGTCGCGTACGCCAGGCCCTTCTCGATCGTCTTGCGCAGGTGGTGGTTCATGAGCACGCGGCCCATGCCGTACCCCCACCGGGTCGGGTTGTCGCCCTGCGCGATCTTCAACGAGCCCGGGTCGCGCAGGATGCAGTCCTCGTACCCAGGCACCCCGGTCTTCATCAACAGGCCCACCCCGCCCATGTTCGTGCCCGAACCGGGGATGTAGAGCAGGCTCGTCACGCCGGCGGCGACCGGCTTCTGCAGCATGTCGTTGTCCGGCACGACCGTCGAGCGGATGCGCAGGCCGGGGTTGGCCTGATAGACCATGTCGTTGATGTCCCGCATCCCGCCACCCACGTGGCTGTGCAGGTCCAACATCCCCGGCATGACCCAGTGCTCGCCGACGTCGACCAGCACGTAGCCCTCGGGCACCTCGACCTCGCGCGCCGGCCCGATCGCCTCGATCTTGCCGTCCTTGACGAGGATCAGCGCGTGGTCGATGACCTGCGGCCCCTCGTCGGCGGCGACCAGGGCCTTCGCTGTCCGAAGCGCGAGGCCAGCGCCGCCGCGGGCCCCGGCGTCCGCAGCAACTGCGTCCGCAAGCACACCCTCCTCTGCGATCCCCGGAGCGATCGTGAGCACGGCCCCGAGGGCCAGGCTGCGCAGGGAGGTGAGCATTACCAGCGCCTTGTGTTCTTGCCGGTGTCGTACACGCGCACGCCGCGCTGGAAGACCATCTCGATCGAGGTGCGCGGGTCGACCGGGTCGCCCGTGATCACCAGGATGTCCGCGTCCTTGCCGACCTCGAGGCTGCCGATCGCCTCGTACAGGCCGGCGGTGATGGCGGGCACGCTGGTCAGGCCGCGCACGGCCTGCATCTGATCGTTCTGGAAACCATAGCGCACGCCCATGGCGGCCTGCACGCTCAGCTCTTCCTGGGGCACCACCGGCGCGTCCGTGTTGAAGCCGATCATCGGGTGACCGCGCTCTTGATAGCCGGCGGCGATACCCTGCACCCGGCCCTCGGTGATCGGACGGAAGGAGCTGGGCGCCTGGATCTGGCGCGGGCCGAGGATCGCGTGCACGCCGCTCTTGGCCGCGCGAGCCGCAGCGCGGTAGCCGTCGAAGGTGCCGTGGTCGATGTAGACCGGCAGCTCCATCTCCTCGGCCACCATCTCGATCGTCTTGTTGACGACCTGGTAGATCTGCGTGTGGGTCGAGACCTGGGCCTCACCCTTGCGCAGGTGTCGGAAGACCTCGAACTGGATGTCCTTCTCCGGCTTCGGACCCACACCCGCCTCGTACGCCTCCCACTTCTTCGCGTAGGTGACGCCGCGCTGGAAGGTGTTGCGGGTGTTGTAGTTCATGAAGCTGCGGCCGGGGTACCAGGGGGCGCGGCGCTCCGGGTTGCCCGCCTGGGCCAGCTTCAACGAGCCGGGGTTGCGAATCAGGTTCTCCTCGAACGTGTCGAACCCGCCGCGGACCAGGATGCCCTGGCCGCCCATGTTCGTGCCCGAGCCGGGGATGAGCAGCACGCTCGTCACGCCGCCCGCGATGGCCACCTTCATCGCCCCGTTGCCGGGGGTGATCGTCGGTGCAGCGCGCAGGCCCGGGTTGGTCATGTAGACCATGTCGTTCAGGTCGCCGAGGCCACCCGCGACGTGGTTGTGCAGGTCGACGAGGCCGGGCGCGACCCAGCGGTTGCCGAGGTCGAGCACCTCGTAGCCCTCCGGCACCTGGACGTCCTTGCGGTCCCCGATCGCCTCGATGCGCCCGTCCTTGACGAGCAGCAGGGCGTTGTCGACCACCGTGTCCCCCTCCAGCGAGGCGACGAGGGCCTTGCGGGTCAGGAGCGCGAGGCCCGGGCCGCCGACCTCACCCGCTTCCTGGGCGGGAGCGGACGTGGCGAGGGCGACGAGGCCCAGGAGAACGCTGGTGAGGACTCTCATGCTTACCACCGGCGCCTGCCGGTCTCCGTGTCGTAAACCTTCTCGCCGAGGACCCACACGCACTCGACCGAGCAGCGCGGGTCGTTCGGGTCACCGGTCGTCGCGATCAAGGTTGCTTCCTTGCCAGGCTCCAGGCTGCCCATCTGGTCGGCCACCCCGGCGGCGACTGCGGGGACGCTGGTCACGCCGCGCACCCCCTGCAGGTCGTCGACCCGAAAGCCGTAGCGCGCGCCCATGGCCGCCTGGAGGCTGAGCTCCTCCTGGCCGGGACCGAAGGCGCTCGGGCCGCCGATGCAGTCGGTGTTGAACCCGACCAGCGTGTGGCCCTCCTCCTGGTACTTGGCGGCGACGCCGTAGATCGCGCCGTCCTGGTCGTACTCGGCGAAGCCGGGGGCGCGGATGCCGGTCGTGATCTGGCGCGGGCCGAGGATCGCGGGCACACCCAGCTCCTCGGCGTGGGCCGCCGCGCGCCACCCGTCGAACGTGCCGTGGTCGATGTAGACCGGCAGCTCGAACTCCTCGGCCACCATGGTCAAGGTCATCTCGACCACCTGGTAGATCTGGGTGTGGGTCGAGACCTGGGCCTCGCCCTTGAGCAGGTTGCGGAAGATGTCGAACTGCAGGTCACGCTCCGGGCGCGGACCGTGGCCGGCCTCGTAGGCCTCCCACTTCTTCGCGTAGTTCACACCGCGGCGGAAGGTGCTGCGGGTGTTGAAGTTCATGAAGCTGCGGCCCGGGAACCACGGACCGCGACCCTCCGGGTTGCCGGCCTGGGCCAGCTTCAGGGAGCCGGGGTCGCGGATCAGCGCCGCCTCGTAGTGCTCCCCCGTGGTGCGAATCAGAAAGCCCTGACCGCCCATGTTCGTGGCCGACCCGGGGATGTGCAGCACGCCCGTGACCCCACCCGCCAGGCCATCACCGAAGAGCGAGTTGCCGGGCCGCGCGCCGACCGAGGCACGCATGCCCGGGTTGGTCAGGTAGGCGCTCTCCGACAGGTCGCGCAGGGACATCGCCGTGTGGTTGTGCAGGTCGATCAAGCCCGGCGACAACCACAGGTCGCCCAGGTCTTGGACCACGTACCCCTCAGGGGCGGCGAAACCGCGCTGGGGCACGATCTCCTTGACGCGCCCGTCCTCGATCAGGACCACCGCCTGGTCGTACACGCCCTGTCCGTCCAGGCTCGCGGTCAGGACTTTCGCGGCCTTGAGGGCCAGCCCCGGACCGCCGACCTCGCCCGGGTCCCCGCCGGCCAGGACCGGCGACACCGTGAGGGTCAGGAGGGTGAGGAGGGTGAGGGAGATCCTGCTGCGCATCAACTACCACCTGCGCGCGTCGCGCGTGTTGTCGTAGACCCGTTCGCCCTCGACGAAGGTGATCGAGACCGTGGTGCGAGGGTCGGCGGGGTCGCCGTCCACGATGATCAGGTCCGCGTCCTTGCCCGCTTCCAGGCTGCCCACGCGATGGGCGATCCCCGCGGTGAGCGCGGGGATGATCGTCAGGCCGCGCACGTGCTGCGCGTTCTCCGTGTTGAAGCCGTAGCGCACCGCCATGGCCGCCTGCAGGGGCAGGGACTCCTGGGGGATGACCGGCGAGTCCGTGTTGAAGCCGATCTGGCGGTGCCCGAGCTTCTGGTACTGGGCCGCCATGCCGAGGATCGCGCCGTCAGTGTCGTTCTCGATCCACATGTCGGGCCGGTACTCGAGCCACATGAAGGCCGAGACCTGCCGCGGGCCGAGGATCGCAGGCACCCCCGCCTCCCACGCGATGCCGGCCGCGCGCCAACCGTCGAACGAGCCGTGGTCGATGTAGGCGTCGAGGCCGAACTCCTCGCTCACGAGGGTGATCGTGCGCAGGACGACCTGGTAGATCTGGGTGTGGGTGGAGACCTGGGTCCGCTTCGCCTTCAGGTCGCGGAAGACCTCCCACTGGGGGTCCTTCTGCGGCTTCGGCCCGACGCCCTTCTCGTAGTTCTCCCAGCCCTGCGCGTAGGCCAGCCCGCGACGGAAGGTGTTGGCCGTGTTCCAGTTCATGAACGACCGGCCGATGCCGATGGTCCAGCCCTCCGGGTTGCCCGACTGCGCGAGCTTGAGCGAACCGGGGTTCCTGATCTCCATCCGCTCGTAGCGGTCGAAGCCGGTCTTCAGCAGCACGCCGCTGCCGCCGACGTTCGTGCCGGAGCCGGGGATGTAGAGCACGGAGGTCACCCCCGCCGCGGTCCCCATCTCCAGGTTCTCGTTCCCCGGAGCGACACCCGTGTACGCCCGCAGGCCCGGGTTGGTCAGGTAGACCATGTCGTTCAGGTCGTTGGCGCGCGGGCTGCCGGCGACGTGGCAGTGCAGGTCGATCATGCCGGGGGCGACCCAGCGCCGGCCTACGTCGAGCACCTCGTAGCCCTCCGGGATCACGATGTCCGCGCGCGGCCCGACCGCCTCGATCTTGCCGTCGCGGACGAGGATGACGGCGTTGTCGATCGCCTGCACGCCCTCGAAGGGCACGGTCAGGGCCTTCGCGGTCAGGATCGCCAGGCCGCGCTCATCCCCACGCACGCCGGGTTCGTTCGCGCCGAGGACCGGCGCGACGAACGCGAGCGTGCTGAGGAGGAGGCGGCCCATGGTCAACGAATCTCCTTGCCGTTGACCCAGGTGCGCACCACGGACGCGGAGACGTCCAGCGGGCTGCCGTCGAGCAGCACGATGTCAGCGTCCAACCCGGGCAGCAGCTTGCCGATGCGCTCGCCGACGCCGAGCATCGCCGCCGCGTCAGCGGTCAGGGCGCGCACGGCCGCGGTCGGGCTCATGCCGCCGGCGACGGCGCGAGCCGCGTGGAGCGAGAGCTCACCGGCTCCTTCTTCCGCGCCGCTGGCGAAGGCCACCGGAACACCCCACTCGGCCCAGATCGCGCCCGAGTTGCGCACGACCGCTCCGGCGACCTTGCCGCGCAGGCTCGAGGCCGCGCCGGCCGCGACGTCCCCGCTCCAGATCACGGGCTTGACGCCGATCGCGTTGCAGGCCGCGGTGGCCTCGATGGCGTCACGGCTGCTGCTGACGGAGACGAACAAGGCACCCTTGCCGCTCATCGCCTTGCGGATCGGCTCCAGGTCGGGGTCGATGCCCGGGGACTTGGGCATGTCCTTGGGGGAACCATCCGGCGCTTCCGGACGGCCGCGCTCGGGGATGCGCACCACGGGGAACTCCTCGGAGACGCGCGTGAGCGTGATCTCCGACTCGTTGCCCGCGTGGGTGCCCTTGCCCGCCAGCTTGTCCTCCTTCTTGTCGAGCTCGAGCTCGAGGGTGACCTCGCCGTTGGGGCCGGTGCCGACCAGGTGGACGTTGAACTCGTCACGGTGACCCGTGAGGTCCCACATCTCCTCGAAGCCCTCGGAGCGGACGTTGCCCGTGAGCTTGAGGTCGCCGTCCTCGAGGAGACGGAAGCGCACGTCGAGCTCGACCTTGAGCTCCTCGTTCTTGGCCTTACCGCGCCACTCACCGGTGACCGGACGGGCCTCCTTCTTCTTGTCCTTGTCCTCTTCCTCCGCTTCGGCCTCGACGGCCTGCTCCTCCTTGGGGGCCTCCTCGGGCGGCGCGGGCTTGTAGTTGGCGAGGTCCTGCTCGTACTGGCGCCACTTGGCGTCGTACTCCTGGGCCTTCTCGAGCACCTTGCGCATCGCCTCGCCGCGTTCCGAGGGAATCGCGTGGCTCCACTCGAGCCGAATGGTGGCCAGGCTGTCGACGATCATGCGCGACGAGCCGTCGTCCGCCGGCTTGTACACCATCGAGTGGCCGGAGTTGTCGCGGCCGCCGAGGTTGACCGTGGTCACCCCCGCACGGGCCACACGCCGGTCGGTCGCGTCGCCGGGCTCGACGATGCGCTCCAGCGGGAACCGCGGGCTGAAGCGCTGGCGCGAGCCCTCGAGTCCCAGGTGTCCGAGCGCGTCGATCATGCCGGGCATGGCCGCGTGGCCGCGCAGGACCACGGCGCCGCTCGGGTGGGCGACGCGCTCGCCGACCTCCTGGATGCGACCGCCGCGGATCAGGATCTGGCCGGGACGCAACACGTGGCCGTCCCCGAGGTGCAGCTCCTCGACCTCGATCACCGTGGGGCCCTCCGTGCGCGCGTTCGCCTCCCAGACCAGCTCGCCGCCGATCCAGGTCGCGGTCACGCCGTTGGCCAGGTCCATCGGAGAGCCGGCGAAGACCGCGAAGTCCGCGTCCTTGCCGACGGCGAGGCTGCCGACCCGATCGGCGACGCCGAGCACCTCGGCCGCGCCGAGGGTCACCGCGTGGAAGGCGCCCGCTTCGTCGAGGCCACCGCCGCGCTGGGCGAGGGCCGCCGTGAAGCGCAGGTCACCCGGGCGAGTGGTGGCGATGACCACGTCCGCGCCGCCCTTGGCGAGGATCGACACGAGGGCGTGGTTGGGACCGGAGGGCTCGTCGCCCTTGCCGAAGTCCGCGCCGTTCAGCACGTGGGGGCCGGCGATGACCGTGACGCCGGCGGCGGCGATCTCCTTGGCCAGGTCCTCGTCCGCGCCGCTCACGCCGTCGAGCACGAGGGGCAGCTTGAGCTCCGTGAAGAGCCCCAGGAGCGCGCGCACCTCTTCGGGGGTGTCCGCGTTCATGCGCCAGGGCGTGCCCGCGTCGATCAGCCCCTTGAGGGCGGCGCCGGTGTACGGGCCGTACTCCGCGTCGAGGGCACCCTCGCCACCGGCCAACGCGACGAGCTCGCGCAGTGCGACGACCGCGCCCATGGTGGTGCGCGGCAGCTGCGCCTGCTCGAGGCCGAGGCCCACGTCCACCGTCGCCGGGACGGGACCCAGTAGCCGGGGGTGCGCCGGGCCTCGGCCGTGACCGAGCCGTGCAGCAGGGCCGCGTCGGAGACGACACGACCCGAGTTCGCCTCGCCACCGGTCTTGACCACGGCACCTTGGCCCGCGACCAGGCGGCTGCGGGAGGGCGCCATGTAGACCGAGGTGACGCCGGCGCGCAGGGAGTCGAACATCTCCGAGTAGGGGTCGAAGTTGTCGACGGCCAGCACGGTCGGCTCGGCCGTGCGCGGTCCGGCGATCGACGAGCCGTAGCTCGAGTCCGCGCAGACCAGGCCCGGCGCGATCACCGCGTCGTCGCCGTAGTCGACCACGCGCACGCCTGCGGGCACGTCCACGTCGGTCCCGATGGCAATGATCTTGCCGTCCTTGACCAGGATCGTGGCGTCGTCCATGTGGGACGTCGCCGAGAGTTGGACGCGCCCGGCTTGGAGCGCGACGTCCCCCCCAAGGGGTGACACTGCCGGCGCCGCTGTGGGCGCGGCGAGGGGGATCGCAGCCGTTCCGAAGAACGCCGCGAGGAGGAGGCCAGAGCGATGCATTACTTGTCTCCCTCGTCGGAGGCTTCGTCCGCGCTCCCGCCCTCGGGCTGAATGCCCTCGAGCAGGTGCTTGGTGCGAATGTCCTTGCTGCGGTCGTAGACCAGCTTGCCGTCGAGGACGACGAACTCGACGTGCGAGCTGATCGAGAGCGGGTCGCCCGAGTAGAGGACCACGTCGCCGTCGGCGCCCTTGCGCAGGCTGCCCACGCGACCGTCGAGGCCGAGCATGGCGGCCGGGGAGGTCGTCGCGGCGGCCCAGGCGTCCTCGACGGACATCCCGTTGGCGATGCAGGTGGCGACCTGGAACCACATCGACTCGTTGGTCGTATTGCGCGAGCTCAGGGCGAACGTGATGCCCTTCTCGGCGAAGACGCCGGGGATGAAGACCTCGTCCTCTTCACCCGTGCGCGGGTCGCGTTCGGTGCGGGTCAGGGCCGGGTCGAGCACCACCTGGACGCCGGCTTCCTTGATCAGGTCGGCCGCCTTCCAGCAGGACGCGTCGAGGACCAGGGTCGTGCTCGCCAGGAAGCCGTTGTCCCGGGCGATGGCCAGCGCCTGGTGCACGTCGACCGGCGAGCCGCAGTAGAAGTAGACGTCGGTGGTGCCCTCGACCACGTCGAGCAGCGGCTCCATCTTCTCGTCGATCTCGCCGCGCGGAACGAGCTCGAGGCCCTCGACGGTCCAGGCGTCGCTGACCATCGCTCGGCCGAGGCCACGCTCGCCGGAGAGGTCGCGACCCTGATAGAGGGCCTCGCGCCGCGCGCGGTCGTTGCCGTCGCGCTTCTCCTGGACGAGCTGCTCGAGGTGCCGGCGCAGGTCGCCGAAGGCCTCGCGCAGGGCCTGGGCCTGGGTCGCGCGCGACTTGCCCGACTTGGGGGCTGCGCTCATGATCAGGCCGCTGTTCGGGCGCACGAGCATCTCTTCGACCGTGAGGCCGAAGGGCTGCACGACCATGCCCATGCCGCCGATGACGCACGCTGCGCCCTGCTGCACGTTGAGGGTCGTCACACCGGCCCGCAGGCTGTCCTCGAAGTAGAAGGACACCGGGTCGATCGAGTCGCGGATGTTCAGGTAGGGCGCCAGCTCGACGTTCTCGTTGGGCCGGTCCATGCCGCTCGAGGTGTAGGCCTCGACGAAACCCGGCGCCGCGGTCAGGTCCGAGGCGTCGAGCACCGCCGCATCCCAGGGGATCTTGACCTCGTCGGCCGAACCGATGGCGGTGATGCGACCGCCTTCGATCACGATGACGCCGTTGGTGATCGGGTCACCGGCCATGGTGAGCACGGTGCCTGCCTTGATGGCGTACTTGTCGTCCGCCTCGGCGAGGCCGACGGTGACGGCCAGGAGGGGGAGGAGGAGCAGGGGGGTTTTCATCGGGATCTCGTTCGCGTGGGGGGTGTTCGGTTAGCGGGGGTCACGGGCGAGCTCGCCTGCCACGAGCACGCCGACAACGCGGGACGACGCCTCGAAGGGCGTCCCGCTCCACAGGACGAGGTCGGCATCGCGTCCGACCTCCACGGTGCCCAGCTGGTCGGAGAGACCGAGCACCGCTGCGGGGTTCGTCGTGACCGCCGCGAGGGTTTGATCGAAGGTCAGGCCGGCGCGTCGGGCGTAGGCACCCTGGCGCTCGAGCTTCTCTGTTGCGTTCGACGCGCCGTGGCTCGAGAGGCACATGCGCACGCCCATGCCTGCGAGCTCCGCGGTCCGGTTCCAGGCCAGGAAGGCGCCGTCCGTCGTGCGCCCCCCGGCGGGGAACGGCGGCAGGATGATCGTCGTCTTGTTGCGCGTCAGGAAGTCCGGCTCGCGCCAGGCCTCAGCCGCCGCGTCGATGACCAGGTCGAGGTTGCCGAAGCCCTCGCGCGCCATCTCCTCCTTGAGGTAGATCGCGGTGCGGATGTCCTGGGTGGCCCAGGCCTGGATGATGAGCAGGCGCTCGCCGCGCAGGCAGCTGCGCAGCTCCTCGGCGCCGGGGAAGTCCCTGGACTCGTCGCCACCGGCGTTCACGGCGTCGAAGAACGCCTTGCGCCACTCCCACTCCACGCCCATGCGCGTGGTGGGGCGCCGCGAGTAGAAGTCGGTCGGAGTGCCGAAGGCCGGGTGGTTGCCCGAGCTGGGCTCGCTGCCGATCGCCCCGCGCAGGATCGGGCGCGGGGTGGTCACCTTGCGCGCGGCCAGCTCCTCGGGGCCGGCGGTCTTCAGGACCACGGCGTGTCCGCCGATGACGTTGCGGTCCATCGGGGACAGCAGCGCGGTCGTGATCCCGCTCGCGGCGAGGCGCTTCCAGGCCGGGTCGTAGAGGTCGATGGCCGGCTCGACCGACAGGTGCGGCTGGATTTCGCGCGCCTGCTCGACCGAGCGGAAGCCACCGTGCACGCGCACGGAGAGGTCGATCATGCCGGCGGTGATCGCCTTGGCCTGGATCGCACCCTCGGGCGCCGAGCGGCCGGGCCGGATCGAGGCGATCTTGCCGTCCTCGACCGCGATCAGGGCGTTCTTGAGGACCTCACCGGTCCCCGTGTAGACGCGCTCCGCGTGGATGTTCCAGGAGGTCTGCGTCGTGTCCTCGGCCCCAAGAGCGGGAATCGGAGCGAGGGTCGCAGCGGTCAACAAGAGTGAGAGCATCAGTCTTCGTCCTCCTCGTCGGTCTCGGGTGCCTCGTGGACGAGGTCACCATCGATGTAGACCGCGACGGCGCGGCTGGTGGGGTCGACCGGGTCACCGGTCCAGAGCACGAGGTCGGCTTCCATGCCGGCGCGCACTGCGCCGACCTTGTCACCGACTCCGGCCAGCGCCGCGGCGCCCGAGGTCAGGGCCTTGAAGGCTGCGTCCCGGTCGAGGCCGGCGCGCATCGCGGTCGCGGCCGAAAGGCGCAGCATTGCAGGTGCGTTCGTGGGCGTGTCGAGGGCGAAGCCGATCGGCACGCCCGCCTTGGCCAGGCTGACCGCGCTCTCGACCTCCTTGCGGTCGCCGCCGATCGCGAAGGGTCCGACCGCGACGCCGAGGCCGCTGGCCTTGACCTTCGCGGCCAGCTCACCGGCGCGCTGGGAATCGACCAGGTACCCCCGTAGCTTGTGGCGGCTGGCGAAGTCGAGGGCGCGCGAGGTCTCGGCGCGGCTCTCGGCCTCGAGCATGACGGTCATGCGGCCGGCCTTGAGCTCCCCGAAAGCACCTTCACCGGCGGCGAAGCGCTCTTCGAGTACCTCGAGCACGCCCGCGTAGCTGGACGGGTAGCGGTTGAAGCTCGTGCCCGACGCCGACAGGTCGACGTGCAGGCTGCCCTTGGCGCGCAGCACCCGGACGGTCGGCTTGACGACCACCGGCATGCCGGCGACCACGTTGGATCCGGAGCCCGGGGCGAGGACCACGGTCGTGATCCCGGACTCGGCCAGCCGCGCCATGTCGGGGTGGTCCGAGTCGAAGGCGTAGCGCAGGTCGGCCGCGTCCATGACGGCGCGCGTCGAGTCCGCGCCCTCGGCGCCGATGCCGGCGTAGTCGCGCAGCGCAACCAGGCCCGCGCTCAGGTCGCCGTCGTGCTCGATCAGCGGGACGTCCTTGTCGAACGCGACGCCCTGACCGACATCGACGATCTTGCCGTCCTTGACCAGTACGATCGCGTTCTCGAGGACGGTGCCGTCACCGACGTGCACGCGGGTCGCGCGCAGGGCGAAGCTGTCGCCCGCGCTCGGTCCTCCGCACAGCAGGGCCGCCAGGGCCAGGGTGGTGGTCGCAAGCATCAGTTGCCGCCTTTCGCGGGCGAGACGACCTGGCCACCGACCAGGACGTGGGTGATCGAGGTGCTGTGGGCCAGCGGCTCCCCGTCGAGGATCAGGAGGTCGCCGCGCCGGCCCTTCTGGACGCTGCCGACCTGGTCAGCCACGTCGAAGGTACGCGCGGCCCGGGTCGTGAGGGCAGCGAAGGCCTCCTCGGCGTCGAGGCCGTGGCCGATCGCCAGGGAGGCGAGCAGGGGCAGGTCGCGCGAGGCGCTGCCACCGCCGCTCCCGATCAGGACGCTGACGTCCTTCTCGGCGAGCTGGGCCGCCAGGGACAGGTCGTGGTCGCGCAGGTGCGCCGGCCGGCTCGCGCCGAGGGGCGCGGGATGAACGATGACCGGGATGCGGCGCCCGGCGAGCTCTTCGGCGAAGCCCAGGGTCTCGGTGCCGCCCGCGATCACGAGTCGCAGGCGATCGAACTGCTTGGTGCCGTCGAGCAGCGCGCGCAGCTCGGCGCTGCGGTGGATCGTGACGACCATCGGGATCTCGCCGTTGGCGACGCGCTCCATGGCGGCCTTCTCGGCGTCGAACTTGGGAGCGCTGGGCTTCTTGTCTTCCTTGTACTTCTTCTCATTGAACTCCTTGCCCTCCTTCCCGGCCTCCTCGACCTCCTTGTCGCGGTCCTTCTTGGCCTTCTTGAAGTCCTTCGTGAGCTTGGCCTCAGCCGTGGCGATCGCTGCCTCCCACGCCGCGAGCTCTTCGCGGTACTTCATCCAGTCGATGCCGTAGTCGAGGCCCGAGCGGATCTCGTCGACGACCTTGTCCGCCTGGGACACGCGGTCGAAGACGTCGATCGAACCCGCGCTGACGCCGACGGTCGCCGACTGGCACGCGTCGTCGAGGAGCACCGGAAGATCCCCGTCCGAGGTGCCGGTCGACAGCCAGGCGCCGAACCCGCCGAAGGCTGCATCGGAGCCGACCTGGGCCCGAACGGCGAGCACTCCGGAGGCGCGCGCCTCTTCACGACCGAACCCGCTGCTGTAGGGGTCGAGCGCGTCGATCGTGCGGCAGTGTGGCATGGTGCGCGAGTCGGCCACCGACTCGCCGTCGACACCGAGGTTCGACCAGACGTCGAGGAAGCCGGCGCAGACCACCTTGCCCTCGAGGACCTCGGCGCCTTCAGGTGCTTCGAGATCGGTCCCGACCGCGGTGATGCGGCCGTTGACGATCAGCACGCTGGCGTTCTCGAGGGTCTTGCCGGGACGAACGATCACCTTCTCGGCCTTGACGAGGGTGACCTGATCGTCGGGAAGGATGGAGAGGGTGGTGGGTGCCGCCGCGAGCGCGGTGCTCGCAGCCACCAGACTGACGAGCCAAGTCGAAGGAAGGTGCATTGTGTGCGGTCTCCAGGTCGAGGGCGCGAAGACGGGGGGGCGTCCTCGACGAGCGATCGGACCGCACGCCGGTTGTGGACCTCCGCCGCGCCGGGGAGCCGTTACCGTTGAGAGGGCCACCCGAGGGGTCGGGGTGGCTGCCGGCACTATAGAAAAGGAGTCCTGGCACGCGCGCCAGGAATCAATCCTTACTCCTGGCGCCTCAGTCGATTACGGCTGGCTTACTCCCTGACCCGGGAGGACTCGAGGAACCCCCATCGCCCATCTTCACGCCAACTCGGGTGGCGACGGCATGCCTGAGGACGGAACCACGGTGGTCGGCGTCGGTCGGCGGTCCGCTCCTCGAGCCTCTCGGATCACGCACGCCTCCCCATCGGCGCGCTTTCGACCCGGACGGCGCGATCCTCCAGGTCTACCTCGCCAGGTCCCCCATCTTGTTCGTGGGGCCGTTTGAGAAGGCGTGCCTTGAGCGGGACGGACGGGGACGGACCGTGGGGACGGACCGTGGGACGGACCGCGCGACGGACCTCTGGACGGACCGCAGGAGGGACCGCTGGAGAGACCGCTGGACGGACCGCTGGAGAGACCAGTCGAAGCAGCGCCCCATCCCGGGAGGTAACCGGAATTCCCCCCAATCCGCGTTCGCTCATCCTGGGGTCATGGCTAGACGGAGGCGATCATGGGATCAAGACGCCCCGTACACCCACTCCTGATGGAGCCCAGCTTCTGGCGCAATCGCCTGGGTGATCTGGGCCCGGAGCGGCCTTCGACGCTGCTGACTCCGCGCCCCGACCTCTGCTGCGGCGGGCGCGACGTGGTCGAGTTTCGGATCAGCGCCCACGACGGTCAGGCCCTCACGGGTCTTCTGGCGCGACCCACCCTACGAGCCGGCCCCTGGCCGGCTCACATTCGTTCGGTGGAGGCCCACGAGCG
>JAQBVH010000018.1 GCA_027623615.1 Planctomycetota bacterium
TCCTCGACCGCTCGCTGCGCGAGAACTTCGCGTTGGCCAATGACGCCACGTTGACCCGTCGCGGCCGCCTGCTGCGCGCGCTCGAGGCCGCGCGCTTCCGCCACCACGCGGACGCGTTGCGCATGAAGTACACCGATGACGATCAGGCCGCGCGCGGGCTCTCGGGCGGCAACCAGCAGAAGCTCGTCCTCGCGCGCTGGCTGCAGCGCGACGCAGAGGTCCTGATCCTCGACGAGCCGACCCGTGGGATCGACGTGGGCGCGCGCTACGAGATCTACATCTTGATCCGCGAGCTGGCGGCGCGGGGCAAGTCCCTGCTCGTGATCAGCTCGGACCTCCCGGAGGTGCTCGGGATCTGCGACCGGGTCCTCGTGCTGCACGAGGGCCGCCTGACCGCGGACCTCGCGGTCGAGGGGTTGACCCAGGAGCAGCTCCTCAGCGCGGCGCTCGGCCAGGGGGCGCTGGCGTGAGGATCCTGCGCTGGTTCGCCGACCGCGGCGGGGTCCTGGTGCTCGTGCTCATGGGCCTCGTCCTGAGCCTGATCACGATCGAGGAGCACACCTCGGCCAGCCCGGGCGCGGCGCGTCGCTTGATCGAGGAGCACTTCAGCGGCGGTCGCGTGTTCGTCGCGATCGACGACCAGCAGGACCAGCACGCCTTCGCGGACGCCGTCGCTCGAGCGGTCGAGGACGAGGGCGGCGAGGTCGTACGCGCCGTGGGCACACCGGCCGCGATCCGCAAGGCGCTCGAGGCGAACCTGACGGGGCTGGCGGCAATCGTCTCGCTACCGACCTCGGATGCATGGGGCCTGCTCGAGGACTCGGCGGCGCGCTACCCGGGCCTCGCAGGCGTGCCGGTGCTCGCACCCGCGCCCTACCGCTGGCCGACGTTCCTGACCCGCGACAACCTCCTGAACATCGCGGAGAAGATCGCGGTGTGGGCGGTGCTCGGCATCGGCATGACCCTGGTCATCCTGACCGCGGGCATCGACCTCTCGGTCGGGAGCCTGGTCGCGCTCTCCTCGGTCGTCGTCAGCCTCTTGCTGCGGGACGTCTTCGGTGGTCACGACGCGAGCGGCTTCGCGGTCCTGATCGCGAGCCTCGCTGCGGTGGCTGCCTGCGCCCTCGCAGGGCTGATCACGGGCCTGTTCGTCACCCGCTTCCAGGTCGCGCCCTTCATCGTGACCCTCGGGATGATGATGGCGGCGAGCGGCACGGCGCTGCGCCTGACGGGCGGGACCTCGATCGACGCGGTCCCCGACAGCTTCGCGTGGCTCGGCCACGGCGACGCCCTCGGGATCCCGAACGCCATCGTCGTCATGCTCGTGTTGTATGCCGCCGCGTGGGTCCTGATGACCCACACGACGATGGGTCGCGCGATCTACGCCGTCGGCTCGAACCAGGAGGCCGCGCGCCTGGCGGGCATCCCGGTGCAGCGCGTGCTGCTCTTCGTCTACGTCCTCTCCGGAGCGCTCGCAGGCATCGGCGGCCTGATCACCGCCTCGACCTTCGAGAGCGGCGACCCGAACTACGGCCAGATGTACGAGCTGTACGTGATCGCGGCCGTGGTCGTGGGCGGCACCTCCCTGGCCGGCGGGGAGGGCAAGGTGATGGGCACGCTGGTCGGCGCGTTGATCCTCGGCGTGATCTACAACGGCATGAACCTCACGGGCGTGGGAGGCTTCAGCCAGCGCATCGTGCTGGGCGCGGTGATCCTGGGGGCGGTGGTGCTGGACCAGTGGAAGCGACGGCGACGCGACTGATCGAAACTGCGCGTCGTGGGGGTGACCTGCGCGGCTCGGCATGCCCAGGCGGGGGCTACGCGCGAGATCCATCGGATGCAAGCGACCTTGGTCCTCCGGCCGCTCCCCCCGAGCCTGCCCTAGCCACGGACATTCTCGCTACCCGACGAACTGCCGGGACGGTAGTGGATCTCCCCGGGTTGGGGCGGTCCCGTGCGCATCACCTTCGAGCCACCACGCTCCGGCGGCATGGTGCGTCTCACGCTGGGGGAGGAAGGGACCTTCTGGATCAGCAAGGAGCAACTTCGGCGGGCGATTCGCGAGGCAGGACGAGGCCAGCCACTCCCATCCTGCGCTGCCTGCGGGGGACTACGTCCTGCCCGCCGAGCTGCGCGGGCACAGGACGCAGGAGATCCCCCTCTCCCTCAAGGCGGGCCGGCTGACCGAGGTCATGCTCCGTTTTCCATGACCTTCGGTTGCCGCCTCGCCGTTGACGCGAAGAATGCCCCGCATGGCGCGCGAGGCGTTCGACATCATCGGTGACGTGCACGGCTGCTACGACGAGCTGATCGAGCTCCTCGAGCGGCTCGGCTACGAGCGCCGCGGCAGCACCTACGGCGCGCCCACCGGCCGCTCGCTCGTCTTCCTCGGCGACCTGATCGACCGCGGGCCGAAGGCGCCGGAGGTCTGCGAGCTGGTGATGGACCTGTGCGAGGCAGCCACGGCGGTGTGCCTGTTCGGGAACCACGAGCACCAGCTCCTCGAGCACCTGGCGGACCGCTTCGAGCTGGGCTGGGGGCTCGAGAAGACGATGGCTCAGTTCCGCGACAAGCCCGAGCTCTTCGAGCGCTTGCGCCGGTTCGCGGCCGAGCTGCCCTACCAGCTGACCCTCGACGAGGGACGCCTCGTCGTCGCCCACGCCGGCTGTCCGCTCGAATACCACGGCGCCGACACCCCCGAGGCGCGCCACTTCGCCCTCTACTCGAACCCGCGGGGCTACCGGCGCCTCGACTGGGCGCCGAGCTACCTCGGCGCAGCGACCGTCGTCTACGGCCACACGCCGATCGACGAGGCGCGCTGGGTGAACAACGCGATCTGCATCGACACGGGCTGCTGCTACGGCGGGGCGCTGACGGCGCTGCGCTACCCGGAGCGGGAGCTGGTCTCCGTCGCTGCGCGTGAGACCTACTACTAGTCCTTCCCCAGCAGCTCCAGCACCGCCACCGTCATCGCGCGCACGCCCGTCTTGATCGAGGGCTCCGGTGCGATCTTGAACAAGGGGGAGTGGTGCGAGGGCACGGCGGGACCGCCCGCCGCCTCGGCGTCGAGTTCGGCTTGCGGGGTGCCTCCGACGCTGAAGTAGGCGCCGGGGACCTTGTCGCGGGTCTGGACGAAGTAGGCGAAGTCCTCGGCGCCCATGCCCTCGGGCTTGGCCTCGTAGAGGGCGTGCACGCCCAGCTCGCGCACGAAGGCCTCGCGGATGCGCAAGGCCAGCTTGCGGTCGTTGATGGTGGTGGGCGTGGCTTCCTTGGAGAGCTCGACCGTCGGCAGCTTGTCCTCGGGCAGCCCGTTCGTGCGCCCGACGCCGTCGCAGACGCGCACGATCCCGTCGAGCAGCTTCTGGCGCGTCTCCTCGCTGTTGGCGCGCACCGTCACCTCGAGCTTGGCCTCGCGCGGGATGATGTTGTGCTTGAAGCCGCCGTGGAACGAGCCGACCGTGATCACGCCCGGCTCCTGGGGCGCGAGCTCGCGGCTGACCAGGCCCTGCAGCGCGATCACGATCTGCGAGCCGATGTAGATCGGGTCCTTGCCCTTGTGCGGGCTCGCGCCGTGGGCGCCGATGCCGTGCACGGTGATGTCGACGCTGTCGGAAGAGGAGGCGTAGAGCCCGCCGCGCATCTCGACCTTGCCCGCGGGCTTGCCGGCGCTGACGTGCAGGGCGAGCGCGTAGTCCGGCACGCCGAAGCGCTCGTACAAGCCGTCGCCGAGCATCATGCGCGCGCCGCCGATGCGCTCCTCGGCCGGCTGGCCGATGAACATGACCGTGCCCGACCAGTCGTCCTTCAGCTCGACCAGGCGCCGCGCCGTGCCGACCAGGCAGGTCATGTGCACGTCGTGACCGCAGGCGTGCATGACCGGGACCTCGTCACCGGTGATGTCGACCTGGCGCGCCTTGGAGGCATAGGGCAGGCCCGTCTCCTCGAGCACGGGCAGGCCGTCCATGTCCGCGCGCACGAGCACGAGCGGCCCGGGGCCGTTGCTCAGCATGCCGACGAGGCCGGTGCCGCCCACGCCCTCGGTCACCTCGACTCCGGCCGCGCGCAGCTCCTCGGCCAGGCGCCTGGCGGTCTCGTGCTCGAGGAAGCTCAGCTCCGGGTGCTGGTGGAAGTGGACGAACAGGTCCTCGAGCAGCATGTCGTAGTCCGCCGCGATGGCGGTCACGAGCGGGTCTTCCTGGGGGACGGTCGCGGCGAGGACGAGGAGCAAGGACTTCATGGTCCCCGCAGGATACGACGGCCCGGGTGGGCCAGGGTCTCAGTTGCCCAAGGCCGACAGCTGCACCTCGACGCAGGCCGAGCAGTAGCCGTGGGAGAAGCGCGCATCGCCGGGAATCTCGGCCAGCGCGCCCTCGATCGGCGTCCAGCCGGCGCTGGTCAGGACGTCCTTGCAGCGGCAGCAGAGCATGAAGATCGCGACCGGATTGCCACGCTCCTCCGTGAAGTACTTGACCAGCTCGCGCGCGCACCCGACCCCCGGTCGAAGACCATGGACTCCTGGTTGACGTCGATCTCGGTGGAGTGGAACTCCAGCACGAAGCGGTCGAGGGTGCAGAACGCGAGCAGGGCGCCGAGGTCCTCGAGCTCCTTGGCCTGGTGGTGCAGCGCGAGCTGCGCGAAGAGGGCGCTCGAGAGTTCGGGGGTTTGGAACTGAGTCGCGACGCGGCGCAGGGTCGGCTCCCAGCGCTCGCGCTCCGGGAAGTGGTCGGGGAGGGTCTGGCGCTCGACCAGCGCCTGGACCTCGGCCAGTGAGAATCCGAGGGCCACGAGGCCCGCCGCGTGGAACACCGCGCAGTACTTGTTCTGGCAAGAGCTGTGCGCGAGCACCTGGACCGCCTCCGTGATCACCGGTGGGAGGGAGAACTCGCCGCTGAGGAAGATCTTCTCGACCAGCGGCATCAAGGTCGGCCCGTAGCCCCGGTCGAAGGCGACCCGCAGGAGGATCGAGAGGTTGCCGTCGGGGAAGTAGCGCTCGAGGAGCTCTCGGGATCGCTGGTCCACGACCCCAATCTACGGCACGGACCCACGGGGAAGCCAGCCGAGGAGGCCCCAGGGGGACTTCCGGAGAAGTTCCCCACATTTTTCAGGCATGGCTGTCCGCGCGCAGGGCGCAGCCGCAATTGGGGGTACCCCTGAAAGGAACCACCCAAAAATGTTCAAGTCGATCACCACCCTCGTCACCACCCTCACCCTCCTCGTCACTGCTTCGAACGCCGCGGCCCAGTGCCCGCTGCCGGACAACCTGGACGGCGGCCCCTGCTGCGCCCCGACCCAGGTCCAGCTGCCGGCCTTCCCGGCCTTCAAGCAGAACTCCCTCGACATCTGCTGGCAGGACTGCGGCGTCGACGCGGTGCTCGGAGTCCGCGCCCGCTGGGGCAAGCCGACCAACACGAACGGCTCCTGCGACGCCCTGGTCAGCAAGCTGCGCATCCTCGACGCGGGCGGCCTCCTCGCCTGGCGCGGGAACATGAAGCTCAACTACTCGCGCACCTGGTTCGAGGTCGGCAGCGGGAACAGCAACTACCAGGTCTGGCGCTTCCTCGCGAACGGCGACTTGCGCCACACCTCGACCGCCGGGCCTGCGCCGTGCCCGGTGCCCTCCTGCGCCGCCGCCCACGGCCGGCGCGTGCGCTTCACCGGCTACGTCGACTGGGCCCTGGACTGCGCCACCGGCCAGTGGTCGAACGCCTGGATGCTCAACCACGGCTGTGACCTGGTCGACCACGCTCCCGGGTTCCCCCGCGGCGGCCCCTTCCACCCCGACCGCGCCTACACCTTCGTCGGTCCCGCCGCCGGATTCGCGGTCTCGCCCATGGTCCCCGGCGAAGGTGGCGGCGGTCCCTTCGAGGCGGTGCGCAAGATCCGCATGACCACGGCTGCCGGCGCCATCGGCCCCGCGGTGTGCGAGTTCGAAGAGCGCGTCCAGCACTCGATGCAGCCCATCGCCCAGTACTGTGTCTGCGCCGGCTCGGCCAACAACCCCCCGCAGTGGCAGGAGAACGATCTGTTCATCGGCGGGAACTGCGGTACCACGATCTTCACGGGCGGTGTGCCAGGCCTGCTGCCCGGGTACCTGTCGATGGGCATCGGCACCTGGACCGACCCGACCAAGTACCCCGGCCCCGAGGCCGTGCGCTGGAACATCGGCGAGTACACGGTGATCGACGGCTGCACCAACCTGACCCAGCAGGAGGTCTACCTCGGCGCGACCACCCTGGGCGGCTTCCCGGCCCACGCCATCGACTCGACCGGCATCGCGACCCCGCTGCCCCCGATCTTCGTCGACCAGGCCAACGCCCTGGACCGCGCCGGCGCGATCCTGATGAACGTGCCCTACTACAGCAGCCGCATCGTCAACCTGAACCACTAGGACCAGGGACTCTCTCTTCGGGGCCTCGATCCGCGCGAGCGGGTCGGGGCCCCGCTCTGATTTGCCACTCTGATTTCACAGTGGAGATCGCTCGCACTTCCTAGCATGCGTGCTGGAGGTACCGATGCGCGCGCTGATCCTGACCATTGCTCTGTTCCCGTCCCTCGCAGTCGCCCAGGAGAAGGTCTCGGCCTTCGGCGAGTACTCCGGCTACTCCGCAGCGGTCTACGACGGGTGGACGACCGAGTCCCGCTACGTCGCGATGCGTGACGGCGTGCGCCTGGCGGTCGACATCACGCGCCCGACCAAGGCGGGTGAGCTCAACACGGAGCCCGTCCCCCTGGTCTGGACGCACTCGCGCTACCACCGCAACCCGAGCGCGTTGATGAAGCTGTTCAACCCCGAGGCGGAGGACCGCAAGCTGTCCTCGGTGGACGTCGACCCTGGGCTGCAGAACCTGGTGCGACACGGCTACGCGGTCGCCTCGGTCGGCGTGCGCGGCAGCGGCGCCTCGTTCGGCACCTTCTCGGGCCTGTTCAACGAGGACGAGACCAAGGACGCCGCCGAGCTCTGCGCCTGGTTCGCGGGGCAGGAGTGGTGCGATGGCAACATCGGCATGTTCGGTGGGTCGTACCTGGGCATCACCCAGTACATGGCCGCTTCGCAGCACCCGACCGGGCTCAAGGCCATCTTCCCCGATGTCGCGGCCTTCGACCTGTACGACCTCCTCTACCCGGGTGGCGTCTTTCGCGAGGACCTGATGCGTCACTGGGATCTGTTGACCGACCAGCTCGACGCCGAGATCCTGGCGCCGCCGGTCGACGGTGACGAGGACGCCAAGCTGCGCACGCAGGCCATCGCCGAGCACGCGAACAACTGGCAGGTGCTCGACGGGTATCGCTCGGCGCCCTACCGCGACCACAGGGTGCCGGGTCTCGACTGGAGCAAGCACGGACCCGCGCCGCTGCTCGACCGGATCAACTCCTCGGGCGTGGCCATCTATCACACCAACGGCTGGTTCGACGTCTTCGCCCTCGACACCTGCCTCTGGTTCGTGAACTACGCGGGACCGCAGCGGGTGATCATGGGCGACTGGTCCCATGCGCAGATGTCGAGGCAGCGCTTCAGCGTCAACGCCGTCGAGCAGCATCGCTGGTTCGACCGCTGGTTGAAGGGCATCGAGAACGGCGTCGACGAGGGACCGCGCATGCAGTACGCGCTGCACGTGGCTCCGGGCGAGCTCGAGTGGCGTTCGACCGACCAGTGGCCGCCGCTGGGTGTGGTCGACGTGGTGTACGCCTTCGGAGCTGGAGGCAAGCTCTCGACGGGCAGCGTCGAGGCCGGCAGCGAGGGGTACGCGATCGATCCCGACGCCACCACGGGGACGGCCAGCCGTTGGGACAACGCCGTTGGCGCTGCACCCGGGGGGATGAGCTACTCCTCCGCTGTCCTCGCCGAGCGCGCCGAGCGCGCGCTCTGCTGGACGGGCGAGCCGATGGGGCGCGACCTCGTCTTCGTCGGGCACCCGCAGGTGACCTTGCATCTCGAGGCGAGCGCCGGCGACGCGGACCTGGTCGTCGTGCTCGAGGAGCTCGACGCGCAGGGCAACGCCCACTACCTGACGGAAGGCGTGCTGCGCGCGTCCCACCACAGGTTGAGCGAGGCGCCGTACGACAACCTCGGCCTGCCCTGGCAGCGCTCGTTCGAGGCGGACGCCGGGCCCTTGCCCGAGGGCACGCCGACCGAGATCCGCATGGACCTGCATCCGCTCGCGGCGACGATCCAGGAGGGCCACCGGCTGCGCGTCTCGCTGACCTGCGCCGACGCCGACAATCTGATCGCGCCCGTGGCGGGGTTGGGGGAGAGCGTCACCGTGCACTACGGCGCGGCGCATCCCTCGGGCCTCGTGCTGCCCGTCCAGCAGGCTGTCTGGATCGTGCACGGCGCGGTGAAGAACTCGAGCGGCCATCCCGTCGAGGGCGCGACCGTCCGCGCGCACTGCGGCTACGGCACCCTGCGCGAGACAGGTCGCGCGCTCACCGACGCCGAGGGTCGCTACACGCTGACCTTCGGTACAGGCATGCTCAGTGAAGGCAGCCTGGAGCAGGTGGCCACGATCTCCGCGCGCAAGCCGGGGTGGTTCGAGGCCTCGTTAGGTACCCAGGGCGGCTTGATGATGGCCAAGCCCAAGGGCGACGAGGCTGCCCGCGAGGGCGTGGTGCTCGAGGGCATCCCGTACCCGCTCGACTTCACCCTCGACCGCGGCGCGACGGTGGAGGGACGCCTCGTCGATGCCGATGGGCGCCCGATCCCCAGCCGCAAGCTCGTGCTCGCAGGCGAGGAGCTGCCGCCCTCCTCGAACGTCCTCGACGTCGTGCGCACGGACTCCGACGGCCGCTTCGTCTTCGAGGGCGTGCCGACGGGTCGCGCGTGGTGGATCTCCCTGCGCGGCACCCATCCCGAGGAGCGTGAGAAGGCCGGGAACTTCGTGTTCGAGGAGGGCCGCCACGTGCTGGGCCTCGTCTTCCATGGCGCTGAGGGCACGAGCGTCGCCGACGGTCAGCGCGGCGAGCTGTTCGCCTACGAGTGGCCCTACCGGCCCAAGGACGTCTACCGCCCGCGCTGGCGCGCGCCCGAGGGCTGGGTCGAGCGCTACGCCGGCAATCGCTTCTCGCTGATCATGCCGCCCGACTGGGTGCGCAAGCCCGTGCGCGGCATCGACTCGTACGTGGCGAAGTTCGAGGGCCCGGGCGTCAGCCTGCAGCTCGACCACGGGATGTACTCGAGCAAGCTCGAGTCGCTGGCGAACCGCGCGAACCACTCGCGGGAGGACCTGAACCTCAGCGGCTTCGCGGCGGCGCTGCACCGCTGCGATGGCTTCGTCGGCCTGCACTTTCCCAAGGCGGGACCGCTCGACGGCGTGGGGCTGACCCTCCTCGCCGCGTGCGACTCGGATGAGGCACGCGACGTGGCCGAGCAGGTGCTGCGCACCCTGCGCTTCCCCCTGGAGTGACCCGCAACCCCGGCCGCCGCGCACGGTCTTCCCTTGGGCGGGCGGGGGAGGTGGTGGGCCACGCTAGGATCTTGCGCGGGCCACCGCCCCTTCACCATGCTCCACCCCACCCTGCTCCGCGGGCTCCTCTGCCTCTCGCTCACGACCCTCGCTCCGGCCCTCGACCGCCTCGGTCCCAAGGCGACCGACCTCGAGGAGTCGCAGGGGCCGACGCTCGCAGGCAACGCCAACATCGCGGACGGCAAGCTGCAGCTCGGCGCCGGGGGCTCGGCGACGTTCGAGGTGGCCATCCCCGCGCACCCCAAGGCCGCGGAGTTCGACGCCGCCGGGTGGTACGGCTACCTGTGCGTCGACGTGCTCGCTGAGGGCGGCGCGCTCGAGGTCGAGGTCACGCGCGGCGCGCACACGCACAGGTCGAAGTCCGACGGTCCGGCGCGCCGCGTCGAGCTGCGCTTGCCGGCAGAGGTGCTCGGCGACACGCTGCGCCTGATCTTGAAGAGCGACGGCGAGGTCCTGCTCGACGGGCTCTCCCTCGAGCGTCACCACAGCGCGCCCACCAACAAGCTCCTCGGCAAGGCCAACGGTCACCTCGGCCCGGATCAACTCGCCTGCGGCGCGCTCGGCTTCACGGCGGTCACCGAGCACCTGCAGCGCGCGTTCTCGATCCTCTCGATCGAGCCCGGTTGCGCGGCCGAGGCGGCGGGACTGCGCGTGGGGGACCTGGTCGTCGCGGTCGAGCACCAGCCCCTCGCCGCCTCGAGCATCGATCCCGGGTGGGACTGGTTCGAGCGTAGCCACGAGGCCACCCTCGGCCGCGCCATCGAGGCCGCCCTGCGCGCGGGTCGCGGCACGATCGACCTGCGCGTCCTGCGCAGCGCGGGCGCGCAGGAGCTGTCGCTGCACCTGCCCTACGTGGTCCGACTCGACGAGGGCTTTCCCCTGACCGGCCAGCTCGCGACGGCCCTGCACGCCGACCTGATCGACTGGACGCTCGAGCACCAGCGCGAGGACGGTTCATGGCCGGGCACGGACGCGGTCAACCCGTCCCTCGGCGGGCTGGCCCTGCTCGGCACGCGCAACCCGGAGCATCGGGAGCCGATCGAGCGGGCGGTCGGCTACATGCTGCGAAAGAGCCCCAAGCCCTCGGAGATGAAGGGTCTCGCCTACTGGCAGATATCCTTCCAGGGGATCTTCTTCTGCGAGTACTACCTCGCCAGCGGTGACGAGTCCGTGCTGCCCTGGATCAGCGAGGCGATCGAGTGGCTCCCGACCACGACCCACGAGTGCAAGTGGGGCATGCAGGCCTTCGGCCACGGGCCCGACGGGCTGCCCTACGACAACAAGGCGCTGATGGCATGCGCTGCGCACCTGATCGTGTTCGACGCGCTGGCGCGCAAGTGCGGCGTGGAGGCCAAGGTCTGGGAGCACATCGAGCCCTACGTCGTGCACTCCTGGTCGGACCCCGAGGCCGGCGGTCACGGCGCGATGGGCTACAACGCCTCCTACAAGGACAAGGGCGAGTTCTGGTCGCGCTCGGGCCTGACCGCCCTCGCCACGGCGCTGCGCGGCGAGTCCGGCGTGATGCGCGAGAAGCTGTGCGTGATCATGGCGGAGCGTCACCCGTGGATGCTCAACAGCCACGCCTACGGAGAACCCGGCGCCGCCCTCGGCCTGATCGGCCTCTCGGTCGCGCACCCGCCCTCGTTCGCCGAGGTCATGCCCCAGTGGGGCTGGCGCTTCCTCTGCAACTGGCAACCCGGCCATGGGCTGCGCTACTCGACGCCGCACATGGGCGCGCCCTACATGGGCGGCGAGTCGATCGTGAACCTGTCCTACGCCGTGTGGTCTTCGATCCCGTCGCAGGGCCTCGTGATGACCGGCGGCGAGCCGGAGCGCTGGCTCGCGGGGCAATAGGCGGTGCTCGCCTACTTCGCCGACAAATCGAAGCAGGCCAGCTCCTCGTCACTGCGCACGAACACGTGCCGTTCGGCGAAGGCAGGGTGGGACCAGCAGACGCCCTCGCGGCGGTTGAGCTGGCCGAGGGTCGGCTCGATCAGCTTGACGCGGCCGAGCTCCGTGAAGCCCTCGGGCGAGAGCTTGGCGAGGAGCAGCTCGCCGCGTTCGTTGAACATCCAGGTCGTCTCGCCACGCTGGACCATGTGGATCGTGGCCCAGCGCGCGCGGGGCACGGCGGTCTGGTCCTCCCAGACTCGGTCGCCGGTCGCGAGCTCGAGGCAGCGCAGCTCGCCGTAGCTATCCACGCCGTAGACGTGCTCGCCGAGCACGACCGGGGTGCCGATGATCGCGTGCAGTGCGTCCGTGCTGCGTTCGTTCTGGCCGCGGCGGGCCCAGACCTTCTCGGCTGCGAGCCCGTCCTGCTTCAGGCGCAGCAGCAGGCTCCCGTCGTAGAAGCCGGTGAGGAAGAGCAGGTCACCGCTCAGCACCGGCGTCGCCACGCCGAGCGGCATGTTCTTGGACGGGAAGTCGATCGACCAGGCCTCCTTGCCCGTGGCCGGGTGCAGCCCCACGACCCGATCGCCCGACCAGTACACGAGCACGCGCTGGCCCGCCTGGTCGATGACGATCGGAGTCGCGTAGTTGGCGCGATCCTCGAGGGCGCGCCAGCGCTCCTCGCCGTCCTTCGGATCGAAAGCCACGAGGCACGCTGTCTTGGCTCCGCTGACGGGGACGATCAGGAGCCCGCCCTCGAGCACCGGCGCCGCCGAGATGCCCCAGATCGGCATGCGCTCCTTGTCGATCGCGTACTGCTCGCGCAGGTCGCGCGCCCAGCGCACCTCGCCGGAGGTCGCGTCGAGGCAGGTCAGGTGTCCGGCGGAGCCGAGGGTGTAGACCCGGCCCCCTGCGATCAGCGGCGCGCAGCGAGGACCGGCGGGGTAGCCGATACCCGCGTAGGTCGCCTCGTAGCTGTGCTGCCAAAGCTCCTCGCCGGTCTTGGCGTCGAAGGCGAGCACGCGCTCGATCTCCTTGGGCTCGACCTCACGGTCCATGACGATCACGCGACCATCGGCGACAGAGGGAGCCGCGTACCCGCTCGCGATCGGCATGCGCCAACGGGCCTCGAGGGTCTCGGGTAGCTCCGCGAGCACGCCCTCCTCGCGCCAGATTCCGTCGCTCTGGGGGCCGCGCCACTGGGGCCAGTCGTCGGGGGCGGAGAAGATGAGGAGGGGCAGGGACAAGAGCAGCATGGCCGCACGATACCGGCAGCTGGGCCTCCGTGGTCCAGGGCGAGAAAACCCGGAACTCGCGTTGTCCTCCTGGGCCTGTGCCTGCACAAACGGGGTGTAGGGCCAGCCCGGCCTCGAGCCCCCATGAAGTACCTCTCCGCACTCCTCGTCGTCCCCCTCGCCCCCGCGGCCATCTCTCAGACCCTGCTGAAGGACTGGGCCGGGCCCGAGAACAACGATCTCTTCGGGTGGGCGGTCGACGGCGCTGGTGACGTCAACGCTGACGGCTACGACGACGTGATCGTCGGCGCGGAGAGCGCGAACAAGGTCTACGTCTATTCGGGCTTCGACTACACCCCGTAGTTGCATAGAACCGGTGGCGTGAACGCTCGGATCCGGCGATGCCGATCGATGCAGGCATCCTCGCGAGGATTCTTGGACGGGACCTACACTTCACCGGCGGTGAAGTTCCGAAGTGCCTGCCATATACCCCGTTACATGCAAACGGGCTCAAACTCGTTCCGTATTCGTTGGCGTCCAAACTAACGAAGAAACGAGCTGAGCCCGCATGAGAGTATCTCGCAAAGACGTCACGTCCGCAACCCACGCCATTCCCGAAGTTCGCTTCGAAGAGCAGGAGCTCACGTCGTTCGGCGGGCTCGTCATGCTGCAAGCTCTGTTGCGCGAGACCGACCTTCGGGCGCGCCTCCGCGCGGCCGTCGGACACCTGTCCGCGGGCAGCAGGTACTGCGCGAGCCGTATTGCCCTGCTGCTGATCGTGCACCTGTTCATCGGATGGCGGCGCCTCCGCGACCTCGACTACTACCGGACCGATCCCCTCGTGAAGCGCGTCATCGGCCTGGACGTCATGCCCCACGTCTCGACGGTTTCCCGCCAGCTCTCCGACTTCGATGAACGCTCCATCGACAACCTCCGGAGCTTGCTGCGCGGACTCGTCGCCAAGCGTGCCATCGCTTCCTCGCCGCGACGGCTCACGATGGACTTCGATGGCTCGGTCATCAGCACGAAGGCGCGCGGCATCGAGGGGACGGCAGTCGGCTACAACCCGAAGAGCAAGGGCTCGCGCAGCTACTACCCGCTGTTCGCGGCCATGGCCCAGACTGGGCAGGCCTTCGACGTCCTCCATCGCGCCGGCAACCGCCATGACTCGCGGCACGCTCTCGACTTCATCATGGACTGCGAGCAGAACCTGCGGAACGATGGGTTTCGGGGCATTTTCGAGGTGCGGCTCGACGGCGCGCACTACAGCGATGCCACCTGCACCTCCCTGCACGACGCAGGGGTAGAGTTCTCCGTGAGCGTGCCGTTCGAGCGGCTTCCGCAGCTGAAGGATGTCATCGAGCAACGCGCGCTCTGGCACCGGATCGACGACGAGTGGAGCTACTTCTCTTGGTCGTGGCGCCCGAGCAAGCTGTCGACGCACAGCTTCCCGTGCGTCATCTACCGAAAGCGGATCGCCAAGCCGCGCAAGGGACCCATTCAGCTCGACCTGTTCGTGCCGATCGAACGGGACTACGAGTTCAAGGTCGCCATGACCAACAAGGGCCTGTCCGCAGCAGCGTTGCTTCGATACCACAACGGCCGCGGCTCGCAGGAGGCGACCTTCGCCGAGGCCAAGTCGCAGCTCGGGCTCGGCTACCTCCCGTCTCGTCGGCAAGCGGGCAATCAGGTTTACATGCTCTGCAATC
>JAQBVH010000019.1 GCA_027623615.1 Planctomycetota bacterium
TTTCTCGACGACTTGATCGAGGGCTTCCACGACTGGACCGGGCTGCCGAACCAGGGCCGCGACGACTTCGGACAGGACCAGTTCGGCATGCGCCTGCGGCGCAACGGGGACCTGCTCTTCTCGGTCGAGGAGGACAAGCTCCAGCTGGGCGACCTACCGCTCACGATCACTCACGCGCTGCGCGTCGAGGACGAGCACGGCCCCGCCGTCGCGGTGCGCGCCGCGGTCGAGATCCCGAGCGGCAACGAGGCGGGCGGTTCTAGCAACGGTGGCCTCGACATCGGCTTCGGTGTGCTCGCCGAGCGGACCCGCGGTCGTTGGAGCTTCTTCGGCGCGGTCGACTACCTCGCGCCCCACGACCCCGACGCCTTCCGTGCCGCGGGCGTTGGTTTGGAGGACATCCTCTCCCTCCAGCTCGGGATCGAGTACCGCTGGTCCGACCGGCTCTCGGTCCTGTTCCAGAACTTCTGGACGTCGGAGATGACCAAGGACTTCACCTTCGAGGAGTTCAGCCGCGAGATGTACGACATCGCGGTCGGCGTCGCCTGGGACGGCCCTGGTGACTCACGCTTCCACTTCGCCCTCCAGGAGGACGCCGTGGCAGCAACAGGCTCCGACTTCGGGATCATGCTCGGCGTCGCCTGGGGCTTCTGAGCAAGCCCTGCCAGGGCGAGCCGAGCCGAGCGGCCCTCACCGGGTTCCTCGGCGGCCGCGCGGCTACGCGCCGAGCTTGAACAGGCGCTTCAGGAAGCTCAGCTTCGCCGCGCCCTGCTCGAACAGACCACAGTCGCCGCGCAGGTTGATCTTCCTGTGATTGCCGGGCTGCTGTTGCTCGTCGAGGAAGGCCTCCTTCTGGGTGACCTTCATCGAGTCGGGGTGCCAGCAGCCGGTGCGGGGCGCCTGGTAGGGAGCCTTACGGAAGTGGATGCAATCGTTGCAGTTGACGCGGATCATGGCAGCGGTCGGACAGGGAGGCGAACAGGATAGGAGCCGCCTTCCGTGAGGTCCATCGGTCGTCCCGCGCTCCCAACTCGAGCCGTGGCTGATTGTCGCACCCCGCGCCTGGCGTCGTCCGTGGGGCAGCCTCGCAAGCATCCTGTTCGAGGGCCTGCCCGCGCTCGCTACCAGGGAGCCGCAAGCGGAGGATGGGGCACCGCGCCCCGACCCACGCTCCACGACCATGGCCCTTCGCGACACCACGCTCGCACGCCTCCAGGCCCTCAGCGGCCTGGCGTTCGGGACCTTCCTGGCCCTGCACCTGGCCTCGGCCCTTGCTGCGCTCGGCGGGCCGGGTGGGTACGACGGCGCGCTCGGTGCCTTCCGGCTCTACTACCAGTTCCCGATCGTGGAGATCGTGATGGTGGCGGGGGCGGCGGTCGTCCACGCGACGTGCGGCGTGCTGCGCTGGCGTCATCGCCGGGCCCTCGATCGCGAGCGAGGACACGTCGGCCGCGCGCCCCGTTGGCTCGTCTGGCATCGACGCTCGGGTTGGTTCCTGCTGGCGATCCTGGTCGGGCACGTGCTCGCGACCCGAGGCCCGAGCCTGCTGCTCGGCACGGAGGTCGAGGCGAGCTACCTCGGGTTCTCGCTCGCCACCTGGCCGTGGATGTTCTACCCGTACTACCTGGCCCTGTTCGTGGGTGGCCTCTACCACCTGACCCAGGGCGCGAGCGCGGCCCTGCGACAGCTCGGTCTCCGGACGCCCTACGGAATCGGCACGGCGCGGCCGCGCGCGGGGATCGGCGTCTTCGTCGTTGCCGGGGTCCTCGGGCTGGTCGCCATCCTCGGCTTGGGCGGCGCACTTGACCACCGCGACCTCTCCCGCGACGACGACTGGCGCGCGCTCTTCGAGGAGTACCTGCCGTGGATGGTCACCTGGGACTCGCACCACTAGAGCTTGCGCCACCGGTGCAAGCTCCGGTCGTCACATCGTCAGGGCGTCGAACAACACTCACGCCTCCGAAGGAGGCGTGGGTGGCCCCAGCGGGGTCGCCTAGTGCCTCATGATTTCCTCACGCAGGCGGGTGGTCTCTGCCGTCGCGTTGATCTCCTTCACCATCGCTTGCAGCTCCGCGAGGCTCGGCACGCCCAACGCTCGTCGTTCGGAGTCCGAGGTGCGCGGGTCGACGGGAGGCTTGATCTCGAAGCGACCGATCACGTGCACGTACGCAAAGTTCGTCCCGTACGGCTGGAAGTCGTCACCGCGGTGGAAGGCCAGCTTGTCCGTCGCGTGGGCGTAGGCGACGCCGCCGCGGGGGTCCCCGAGCTCCGCGGCCGCGTTCGCGATCTTGCGCGCCTTCTCCAGGTGCTCCTCACGATCGGAGAGGGTCAAGGTCATCGCAGCCCAACCCAGATCGGACTCCGTCTCGAGCTTGCCCTCCTCAGCCCAGCGCACCACGGTCTTCAGGCGCCGCTCCAGGCTCTTGCGCACGTCACGGCGCAGGCCGCCCGTGTTCTCGTGCTGGCTCGTCAGGGCGAGGGACTCCTCGTACATCCGCTCGGGATAGATCACCCCAGAGCGGCAGGCGGTCAGGGGGGCAAGGAGGAGGAGTAGGGCGACGAGGGGCTTGCGCAAGGCGGCTCCAGAGGTGAGGGAGGAGATCGGCGGAGGATCCGGCCCGACCATCCTCCGAACCCGCCGCGCCCCGTCAACCCTCCACGTCCACCAGGAACGCGCCACCCTGGTTCGACACCTTCAGGCCGGCGACGCCCAGACCCCGGCCCCTGGGCCCCTCGAGCCACTCGCGCACCGCGGGAGCGAGCACCGCCCGCTGGCCCGGACTGTGCCACCCACGGCCGACGATCACGAGCACGGGGCTCAGCCGCCGGGCCCGGCAGTAGGTCAACTCTTGCTCGAGGAACCGGAGCGCGCCCTCGACCCTGCGGCCATGCAGGTCGATCTCGCGGACAGGCTCGCTCACTGCCCGTGCACCTCGAGCAGCTCGATCAGGAACTCGAGGGTCGCCCCGGGCGGGATCAAACCCTCGATGCCCTCCTCGCCGAACGCGCGGTGGGGGGGGACGAGGAGCCAGCGCCTGCCGCCCTCCTTCATGCCGGGGATGCCGTCCATCCACCCGAGCACCGGCGGCGCAGATAGGAAGATCGTCTCGGGCAGACCGCGGTCATGGCTCGAGTCTACCTGGGGACCGTCCTGCAGCTTGGCCGTGTAGTGGATCGTGACCTGATCGGTGACGAGGGCCTCCTTGCCGATGCCACCGAACGTGTCCTTCCAGGCGACGCCGGTCGACGTGACGCTCTCCTCGTGCACCACCTCGATGGGCGGGCCGTGGAGCAGGAAGCACCCCGGGGTCGTGGCGACCAGGAGTGCGAGGGCGCTACGCCGAAGCCCGATCACGAGGAGAGCACCGCCGCGATGCACGCGACCTCGACGATGTCCTCGGCGGTACAGCCGCGGGAAAGGTCCATGAAGGGGCGCTCCAGTCCCTGGACCAGCGGACCGAGGGCGATCGCGCCGGCCATGCGCTGCGCGAGCTTGTAGCCGATGTTGCCCGAGTCGAGGTCGGGGAAGATCAGCACGTTGGCGCGCCCGGCCAGGGGCGAGCGCGGGGCCTTCTTCTCGGCGACGCTCGGCACGATCGCTGCGTCGAGCTGCAGCTCGCCGTCACAGGTCAGGTGCGGAGCCTTGGCCCGCAGCAGCTCGGTGGCGCGGCGCACCTTCTCGACCTTGGGGTGCTCGGCCGAGCCCTTGGTCGAGAACGAGAGCATGGCGACCTTAGGGGCGAGGCCGGCCAGGCGGCGATGGCTCTCGGCGGAGGCGAGCGCGATGTCGGCCAGCTGCTCCGCCGTCGGGTCGGGCACCACGCCGCAGTCGGCGAAGGTGATCGGCCCGCCCACGGGCGACCCGTCCGGGAAGATCATCAGGAAGCAGGAGGACAGGGTCGCGTTGCCAGGCGCGAGGCCGATGACCTGCAGGGCGGGGCGCAGGACGTCCGCGGTCGCGGTCTCGGAGCCGGCGACCCCGCCGGCGCAGTCGCCGGACGCGACCAGCGCAGCTGCGAACCAGAGCGGGTCGCGCAGCAGCTCGCGCGCCTTCTCGATGGTCATGCCCTTGTGGGCGCGCTTCTCGGTCAGCGCCGCGGCGAAGGCCTCGCGGCGTCCATCGTTCGACGGCCGGATGGTCTCGACGCCGGCGGGCACGCTGCCCATGCCGCGCGCCTCGATGAGCACCGGCTGGACCAGGCCCTCGGAGGCGAGGGTGGCAGCGGCCTGGAGGACCCGGTCGTCCTGGGCCTCGGGCAGGACGATGCGCGCGCCGACACGACGCGCCTTCTCGCGCAGCTCGAGTCGGATGTCCATCAGGCGGGTCCCTCGCCCTGGGTCGGGGGCGTCGCGTCGAGAACCGTCTGGGGCACCTCGAGCTCCATGCGCAGCAGCGCGAGCCCGTGGGTCTTGCCCTGGGCGTCGGTCTTCAGGCTGGCGGAGCCGCCGCCGCCGAGGCTGTCCTCGAGCAGGAAGTTCAACACGCGCATGTTGTCGGCGTCGTAGCGCCTGACCTTGCCGTGGTTGAAGCCAGCCACATGGGCGCGCACCACCTCGCTGGTCAGGGTCTCCTTGAGGAACAGGTACGCGGGCTCGGAGCGGGCGATCACGCCGGCGTTCGAGCCCTCGCCCTTGTCGCCGGAGCGAGCCATCGCGATGCGGGACAGAAGGACCTTGGGCATCTCAGCTCTCCTCGGTCGTGACGGTGGTCTGGATGCGGTCCTTCGACACGAGCGCCGGCCAGTAGCCGATGATCTCGGTCGCCTTGGGACGGCCGCCGGCGAACCCGGTGACGCCCGGGGGGCCGGAGGTCACGAGCGGCACGAGCTCGCTGCCGAAGCGGTCCACCTTGCTGCGATCGGGGCCCTTTACGCCCATGCGCAGGACGACCTCCGCGGGGTCGGCGGCGCCGGCAACGTCGATGCCCGCGTGGCAGACGTTGGCGCCGACGAACTCGACCATGCGCTCGTCCTCGCCGTACTCGTAGCCGTCGTAGGCGAGGCGCTGCCAGACGATGTCGGCGCAGAGCTGGGCCTTGGCCAGGGCGTCGGGGCCGCAGACAGTGAGCTGTCCGACCGACTTCCAGCCGGCCTGGTAGCTCATCGAGACCTTGTAGGTGGGCGTCGCCGCGCTGCCCTTCACGCCGGTGATCGCGACGCGCTCGGGGCCGGTCTCCTCGATCGCGAACGAGGTGAAGTCGGCGATGACGTCGGGCGTGAGGTATGCGGCCGGGTCCCCCATCTCGTAGGCGAGCTGGTGCACGACGCTGTCGCGGTCCACGCGTCCGCCGGTGCCTGCGTGCTTGGTGATCACGAAGTCGCCCGAGGGCGTCATCTCGATGATCGGGTAGCCGACCATGCCGAGGTCGGGGATCGCGCGCCAGTCGGTGTGGTTGCCGCCGGTGCACTGGGCGCCGCACTCGACGATGTGGCCGGCGACGGTGCCGGCGGCGAGGCGATCCCACTCGCCCTCCCGCCATCCGAACTCGTGAATCATCGGTCCGATCACGAGGCCCGGGTCCGTGCCGCGGCCGGTGATCACGATCTGCGCGCCCTGGGCCAGGGCCTCGGCGATCGGGAAGGCGCCCAGATAAACGTTCGCACTCGTGACCTGGTCGAGGAAGCCGGCGAGGGGCTCGCCGGTGTCCATGTTCGCGAAGGTCTCGCCCGCCTCGATCAGCTGGGGCAGGTCGGTGAGGATGTCGTCGCCCTCCACGATCGCGACCTTGATGCCGCTCACTCCCTGCTTGCGACACACCTCGAGCACCTCCATGCAGGCGCGCGGGTTGACCCCGCCAGCATTGGCGACGACGCGCGTGCCCTTCTCCACCAGGTCGGGCAGCACCCGGTCGATCAGCTGCACGAAGTCGGTCGCGTAGCCCTTGGAGGGATCGCGCGACTTGAGCTTCTGCATGATGCTCATCGTCACCTCGGCCAGATAGTCGAGGGTCAGGTAGTCAAGGGGTCCCTCCCGCAGGAGGCGCACGGGGCCGAGAATGGAGTCTCCCCAGAACCCCTGGCCATTGGCGATCAGCACCTTGTCCTTCATGGGCGGCGGACAGTGTAGTGAGCGCGGGGGGGCGAGCGAGAGGCCCGGGTAGAATCAGCCCGTGGAACCTCCCCTCCTGTTCGTGACGGGCTTCGGGCCCTTCGAGTCGGTCGACGACAACCCCTCCGGCGCCCTGGCGCGCACCCTGGACGGCGAGGCGGGCATCCGCGGCGTCGAGCTGCCCGTGACCTACGCCGGCAGCGCGGAGGCCTGGGACGCGCACCTGGGTGAGCTCACCGGGCAGCCGGCCGCCTTCCTGTCCCTCGGCGTGCATCCCGGATCGAGCTTGCGGCTCGAGCACCGGGCCGGGCCGGAGCTCCTGCACGACCGCGTGGACACGGCGGGGGAGACAGGCGCGGCCCTGTGTGGAAACATGGGTGGGGGCGAGGGGGACCTCTACACCTCCTTGGATCTCGACGCCCTGCAGGCCGCCCTGGTTGCGGGTGGCTGGCGCGGCGAAGTCGAGCGCTCCGAGGACGCGGGCAAGTACGTCTGCGAGCGGGTCTACCGGCACGTGCTGGTGCGCGGCGCGGAGCGTGGCGTACCCGGACTGTTCCTGCACGTGCCGCCCTTGGCAAGCGCGTCGCTCGAGCAGCAGATCGGTCCCGTGCGCGCCTTGATCGCCGCCCTGCGCGAGCAGCTATGATTCCGCCATGGCCAGGCGCATCGACTACTACTACCACCGCAAGAACTGAACGGGCTGCTCCCGCGCCGACGCCTTCCTCGAAGGGGTCGACGTCACCGTCCGTGAGACGGTGGACGCCCGCAAGCAACGCTTCGCACCCGGGGACCTGGCGGAGCTCTTCGACGGCGCGACCAAGCTGGTCGCGATGAAGGGCAAGCAGCTCGAGACCTTCGACTTGAGGTCGACCGCGGTCACCGACGAGGCGCTGCTCAAGGCCGTGCTCGGCCCCTCGGGCAACCTGCGCGCGCCGGCGATCAAGCAGGGCAAGACCTGGCTGGTCGGCTTCAACCCGGACGGCTTCCAGGAGGCCTTCGGGTAGTGGCGCTCATCGCGAGACCACAGCAGCCCAGTTCGCGCGCGCGAGCTGGGCTGCTGTGCGTCCTTGGCCTGGCGTGCGTCGTGCCCTCGCGCTCCCAGGAGCCCGGTACCGAGGAGCAGACCCGCCCGAACTTCGTCCTGATCCTCGCGGACGACCTCGGCTACGGCGACCTCGCGTGCTACGGCAACTGGCACGTGCAGACGCCGCGCCTCGATCGGATGGCCGAGGAGGGCGTGCTGCTGACCAGCTTCTACGTGAACGCCTCGGTCTGCTCGCCGAGCCGCGCGGCGTTCCTGTCGGGCAAGTTCCCCGGACGCCTGGGCGTGCACGGCGTGCGCTGGGGCGACCCGGCCGCGGGTATGGGGCTGACCCCGGCGGAGACCGCGTGGCTACCCGACGTGCTCGCCAGGGCCGGCTACCGCACGGGCCACTTCGGCAAGTGGCACATGGAGCACCAGGGCCAGGGCAAGGGGCCGGGCGCCTACGGGGTCGAGGATCATCGCACCACGGCCTCGGTCGGACCGGGCTGGGAGCGCGAGGACAACAGCTGGACCGCGCGGGCGGACGAGTTGATCTTCGACGAGGCGCTGCGCTTCCTTGCCTCTGCTGACGCGCGGCCGTTCTACCTCAACGTCTGGTCGCCCACGCCTCACACCCCGATCGCGCCGAGCCAGGAGCAGCTTGAGGTCGGGCACTACAAGAACATGTTGGCGAGCGGCGCCCTGGGCCCCCTCGAGGTGCCGACGCCGATGCGCCAGTACGGCTCCGCCGTCACCGAGCTCGACCGCAATGTGGGTCGCTTGCTCGACGCGCTCGACGAGCGCGGCCTCTCCGAGAACACGCTCGTCCTGTTCACCTCCGACAACGGCCCCGAGAACCTCGTGCCGCGCCGCAACGCGAGCGTGGGCAACGCCGGTCCGTTCCGTGGCCGCAAGCGCTCGCTCTACGACGGCGGTGTGCGCATGCCGGCGCTCGTGCGCTGGCCGGGCAGCGTGCCCGCGAACGAGGTGCGCCACGATCTCGTCAGCGGCGTGGACTGGTTCGCGACGGTCCTCGACCTTGCGCAGGTCGACCTGCCGGGCGAGGACCTGCTCGACGGCGACCGGGCGCCGGTGCTGTTCGGCGGCGAGGGCGGCCGCGCGCGGCCGCTCTACTGGGAGTACCGCTTCGACCAGGCCGGGATCATCCCGATCAATCGCTCGCCGATGCTGTCGTTGCGGCAGGGGAACTGGAAGCTGCTCATGAACCCCGACCGCAGCCGCGTCGAGCTCTACGACCTCGCGCGCGATCCGCTCGAGGTCGACAACGTGGCCTCCGCGCACCCCGACGAGGTGGAGCTGCTCTCAGCTTCCCTCATGGCGTTCCACCGGAGCCTGCCGCAGGGCCCGATCGCGCCTGAGGCCGGGCGCGTCTTCGACCCGCTGCCCTGGGAGAAGTAGACCTCAGTCGGTCTCGTGCGTGAGGTCGGAGTCCGCGCCGACCCCGCCGACCAGACCGTCCGCGCCGAGCGTGAACAGGCTGTACGGCCGCTCGTCACGGGGCCCGGCGTAGAAGTACCGCCGGCCCCAGGGATCCTCGGGGACCTTCGGGAGGTCGAGGTACGCAGCGCCGTTCTCGTCGCGAGCGACGAGCTCCCCGAGCCCGGTGGGGAACTCCCCGCCGTTGTTCAGGGCGTAGTGCAGGAGCGCGGACTCGAGCGCCATCAGGTCCGCCCGTGCCTTCCCTCGCCGCGCACGGTGGAGCTGACTCAGCTCAGGCGCTGCGCCCGCGCGCGCGGTGGGGATGTGCTTCGAGAGGCGCGCCCACTGCTCGGGCTCCCCGGCGTGAGCAATGGGCCGACCGCGAGCAGGCCGTGACCGTCCTTGACCCCATAGGTCATCGAGATGCCGTCGGCCGCCCGGTTGAAGAGGCCCGCCTCGAGCTCGGTCGGCTCCGGCGCGCCGCTGTCAGTCTCGAAGGCCTTGTCGAGAGCCGCGAGGAGCTCGCGAGCGTCAGCAGCCTCGATCCCGTGCAGCTCCAATTGAGCATCGAACGGCAATAGTATTGCGATGCCCTGCGCCACACGCACGGTCATGCGCAATCGGACCGGGAGCGTGAGCAGCTGCTCTAGGAAGCTCACGCCCAGTCTGGATTCGTCGCGCTGGGGATCGATCGAGGCCCGCATCGCCCCCGGCAGATGCTGCGCAAGTCGCGCGAGTCCCCGGTCCTTGGGGTGCGCGAGGAGCACTTCGAAGCCTGCGAAGTAGGCGTCGAGGATGATGGGGTTCTCGTTGTCCTGTTGGGCCGGGGCAGCGAGCGTGGCGAGCAGGGCGATCGTGGGGGCGAACATGGTCTTCAGCCTACGCCCGTCGCCGGGGGACTATTCGATCTCGAGCTGGATCCGGGGCCGCTCGTCAGCGGACTGTGGATCGGACGTGGCGAAGGCCCGGAACTTCCCGACGAACGGCTCGATCTCCAGGCCCATGAACTCGGGCCCTGCCACGCGCTCGACCCGCTCGAGGCGCCCGGTCCCGAGCTCCGCCAGCTTGGCCAGGCCGTTGGGCTGCCCCATCGGCACCTTCAACGAGGCGGCCGTGCACTGGATCAAACCCTGCAGGAAATCCGCCAGCAGGTCGTCGACCTTGGCCGGGTGCCAGAGCCCCTCCCAGGCCTCGTGGGCTTCCCAAAGGTAGCCGTGGTTGTAGAGGTCGACGCCGTACAGGTACTCCTCGTTCGTGCGCCAGCCCTCGGCCGGCAGGTAGGGCTGGGCCGGCTCCGGCTCGCCGGTGTAGGAGTGACCGTCCGGCTGGCGCGTCGGATGGGGGTCGCGGCCAGGCAGGAAGGCGTAGGCGGGGAAGGGGCGCTGCGGCGCGTAGCGCACGAGGTCCGTCACGCGAAGATCTCCACCAGGAAGTCCACGAGTTGGACCCTCCCGTCGCGCACGAACACCCCCACGTGGGTGGCTCCCTCGAGCGGGTAGTCGAGCTCGGTCTCGACCGTCTCGCGGCCATCGACCGTGGCGAACACGCTCCCGTCCGGCTTCACGCGCACGACGAGCTCGGGGCTCGCGCCCTCGGCGACCTCCTCGTCCAGGAAGAGGGTCTCCCGAAACTTGAAGCGCGCGCTGCCCGCGCCGGAGTTGCGCAGCGACCAGACGCCGACGTGCCCGTCCTCGTCGATGCCGATCACGGTCCAGTCGGTCTCCATCGTGCCGGCGATGACGATGCCGTGGGCGATGCCGAGGTGGCGCTCTCCCTTGCGGACGAGCTTGGCGCGCACCTCGTACTCGCCCTCGATCGCGAGGCTCGTGTCGATCATCGCCATCGGCCGCACGCTCTCGAGGTGCACGCCGTCGCGCGCCACCTCGAAGCTCAGGGGCGGATCGGCGAAGGCGGTCTTCCAGGCGCCGCGCGGGCCTGCCACGGCCACGATGCGGCCGAGCAGCTTGCCGTCGGCCTTGGCCTGGGCGCGCAGCTCGCTGGCCAGCGCGGCCAGGTCGCCCTCGTCCGCCAGCGCCTGGGCGGCGGCCGAGGTCAACGTGTAGGCGCGCAGCACCATGTCGGGGTACTTGCGCCGGTAGTCCTCGATCAACCCCAGCATGCGCTGCGTGTGGGTCCGCGTGCGCGCCGAGGCGTTGCGCAGCGCGTAGTTCGATTTGTCGAGGTCCTTGAGGCGCCGCTCGAGGCCCGCGTACTCGTCCTCGCTCAGCTCGATGGCGCCCGCGTCGGCAGCGTTCAGGAGCTGTTCGATCATCGCCGCCGCCGTCTTCTTGCGGCCGAGCTGCTCCAGCACGGTCGCGAGCAGCTCGAGCACGTCCCGGCTGGGCGTCTCGGCGTCGATCTCCTTGCGCACGACCTCGAGCTCGCCGAGGGCGCGCAGGAGCAGGTCCTCCTCGGAGAGCTTCACCAGGCTGGCGCGCTCCGCGATGCCGTCCAGGGCAGCGAGGTAGCGCCGCGCCCGCGCCATGCGCCGCTCGCGGCGTGTGCCGACCGCGCCCTGGTGCAGGGGCAACACCTCCTCGAGGATCCACGCCTCCCAGTCGACGATGAACTCGTCCATCGTCGCGTGGCCGAGGGGCGAGTCCGGGCCCAGCATCACGTCCTCGAAGACCGCGAGGCCCTGGCCGTCGCCGCCCTTGTACTGCTCGAGCATCTCGAGGTAGTGGTTGCGGTAGGCGTACTCGAGCGTCTCCGGGTGTTCCCACTGCTGCAGGAAGTAGGCGAGTCCCCAACCGTGGTGGTAGTAGTTGCCCGGGTAGGAGCCGGGACCGGGGTGGGAGATGACCTCCCGCGGGCGCGGCCCGCGCCGCGGCTTGGCGGTCAGATCCGCGGCCAGGGCCATCAGGCGACCCCGCGCAGCGTCCGGCCAGAGCACCCGCCCGTCGACCATGACGGTCGTGCCCTCGAAGAAGCAGGCCGTGCCCTCGTTGATCCAGGCCGGCGTGCCGCCCCTGGCGAAGGTCGACATGAACTGGTGGCTGCCCTCGTGGAGCAAGGTCAGCAGGGTCGAGTCGAGGGAGCCGCCGCGCGTGCGCGCGTCGTAGGCGTGGATCTCGGCCTGGCCCGGCGACCACCAGCCCTGCACACCCGGGGAGGGCACGCCGCCCGGGTAGTTCCCCGCCATGTCGTCCCAGGTCGAGTGGACGTGGATCGTGACCCGGCGCTCGGGGGCCTCGCCGAGGTCACCGTCGAAGTAGATCTGGACGAAGCCGTCGAAGATGTCCTCGACGGTGATCGCGAGCAGATCTACCACCTCGGGCTCGAGGTCACAGATCAACGTGTAGTGGTTGGTCTCGACGATGAGCTCGGGCCATACGCCGTCCTCGGCGCGCCCGCCTCCGCTCGCCGCGTCGAGGTCCACCTCGAGGTCGGCCAGCTGGATGCGTTCGACGGCTGCGCGCGCCTCGTCGAGGGCCTTGCCCGTCGCGAGGGGCAGGACGCGCAGGTAGAGCTCGAGGGCACGCTCGGGTTGGTCGCTGTCCTCCAGTCGCTCCGCGGCGCGGCCCAGGTCGCGCACGAGCCCGGCGATCATCCCCCCGCGCTTCTTGGCCAGGGAGTCGATCTTGGCCAGAGCCTTCTCGGCCCGGGAGGCGGAGCGCTTGTCGCCCTCGTGGGTGTAGGCGAGCAGCGCCTGGTCCAGCCAGTGGGCGGCCTCGTCGTCGCGCTCGAGCTCGGCCAGGGCCTGGCCGTAGAGCTCGGCCGCGAAGCCGTCGGCGGCATGGCGCCGCAGGTGATCGGTGAGCAGCTCGACCGCACCGCTCGCGTCGTCGGCCTCGAGCAGGGCTTGGGCGCGATCGTGTACGTCGTCGGGAGCGGCGACGAGCGGGAGGAGCAGGGGGAGGCAGGAGAGCGACATGGGAGCGTCGGCGCACGATACCCGAGGGGCGGTCGGGCGTAACCCGGAGGGGACCTCGGGCTCTCTGGGACCGCACAATCCCTACACGCCCTACACGCACCGAGGGGGCCGCGTTCCTCGGAGCACGGCCCCCTCGGGGTAGGTGGACCCTTCCGGATCACTTCGTCTCGATCAGGCTCTCCAGCGCGCCGGCCATCTCCATGACCATCTCCATGGTCATCGACTGGCCGCCGAAGTCGATCGTCATGGCGATGTCCATGGCGATGGCGGTGTCCCCTTCGAGGGTCAGGCTGTGCACGTGGCCCTTGCTCAGGTTCCAGACCAATTCACCGCTCGCCTCGAGGGTGAACTCGGCGTCGACGCGGTCGAGGGTCATCTGCATGCCCTCCTGGGCCGTCTCGGCCATGAGGTCGCGCAGCATTTCGCTCATGTCGTTGGCCGTGTCGATCTCGACCGCCAGGGCGATCACCGCGAGGCGTTGACCACCCTCATCCTTGACCTCGCGCAGGGTTCCGGTCGCCTCGCCCTCGAGCATGTCGCCGAACATGCGCCGGATGTTCGACATCATCGCCGCATCGGGGCCGCCGGGACCGATGCCCATCGACTCGCCGTCGACCTCCATCTCGAGCTTCAGGTCGCCGCCAGGTGCGAGCACGTCGACCAGGCCGATCAGGTCGATCGTGTAGCTCTCGCCGACCTCGAGGTCCTTCACGGGCAGCAGGCGGCGCACGTCCATGTCCTCGACCAGGTCCGCCAGGAGGTACTGCTCCTTGCCGCGTGCCTCCGCGTCGACCCAGGTCCGGTTGTAGTCGCCCTCCTCCTCGTCCCAGGTGAAGTCCACCTGGCGGCCCTTCAGTGGGGACGAGCCCTTGCCCTTGGATGTTTGCTGCTCTCCGCCGCCGAGCCCGCCGTCGGCGGACATCTCCATGCCGAACGACATGTCGATGTCGTCGAAGGTCCGCCGCACCAGGGTCGGCCGGCCGGCGCTGAGCTTGCCGTAGGTGTCGGTGACCGTGATGCGGGAGACCGTCTCCATGGACATATCGACCTCCGGCATCATCGCGTTCTCCTCCCCGTTCATCAGGACCGACATGTTTTCGAGGTCCTGGACCATTGTGTTCGTGAACACCTTGGTCACCGAGGCGCCTTCGGTGGGGCGGAAGGAGATCCGCTCGGCTTCCGCCGTGCCACCGGTCTTGGGTGCGAGGGCCAGAAGCGCGGGAGCGGCGAACAGGAGGGTGGCGTGCTTCATCGTGCGTGACTGAGCGGTGTACAGGCCGGCCTTGGAGAGGCGCGGCGGTTGAAGGCGGCCCAGGTCCCATGCGTCGGGCAGGCCTCGGACGCCTCAGGGCGCTGATCGGTTGTACGGGGTTTGTTGACGGGGCGGTGTGACCTTGGACTGCGGCCCGACCTAGAGCGGCCGACGGCCGGCGGCGGGGCTTCCTGTACGACCCACAGGCACGTCATCCCCGTCGCCGTCCGTCCTGCCTTCGAGCTGCGTCGTCCGTTCCGGGACGGACCTCCACCTA
>JAQBVH010000020.1 GCA_027623615.1 Planctomycetota bacterium
CAGACCCGTTGATGGGTAGTGGGCCCGAAAGGTCCCCGCGGCCCTTGCCCCACCTCCGCGCCCCCTTAAACTCCCCCGCGAATCCACCGTCCTGACCGCCGGACGGGCCAGTCCCCGGCAGCCCCCAGCCTCTCTCCGTGCCCGCGGGCGGAGGGGCCTCAACTGGCGCGACGCGACCCCAGCCCCAGGTCGTCCGAACGCCCGCCCGAGGTCTCGCTCGAACAACGCGGGGGATCCAGCACCGCCCAGCAGCCTCCATGCTCGAACACTACGTACCCATCCTCCTGCTCCTGGGAATGGTGCTCGGGTTCGCGGTCGTCAACCTCGTGATCTCCGACCTGCTCGGCGGACACCGCAAGGTGGTCAGCAAGGGCAGCGCGTACGAGTGCGGCATGGCGCCGATCGGCACCGCGCGCGTGCGGCTCTCGATCCACTTCTACCTGGTGGCCGTGCTCTTCATCCTGTTCGACGTCGAGGCGGTGTTCCTGGTCCTTTGGGCCGTGGGCGCCAAGTCCTTCGCAGCCGCCGACGTCGGGCTGCTCGTGTTCACCGAGATCGTCATCTTCGTCGGCCTGCTCGTTCTCGCGCTGGCCTACGTCTGGAAGAAGGGAGGCCTGGATTGGGATCGCTAGTCCCCGCCGACACCGGCTCGAGCCAGGAGGCTGGCTTCTTCGCCTCGCGCCTCGACGCGCTCGTCAACTGGGGCCGCAAGAACAGCCTGTGGCCCATGCCGCTCGGCCTGTCCTGCTGCGGCATCGAGTTGATGGCCATGATCGGCCCCAAGTTCGACATCGCGCGCTTCGGCGCCGAGGCCGCCCGCTTCTCGCCGCGCCAGTGCGACCTGTTGATCGTCGCCGGCACGCTCACCTGGAAGATGGCCGAGGCCACGCGCACGATCTACGACCAGATGCCCGACCCCAAGTGGGTCATCGCCATGGGCGTCTGCTCGAGCTCGGGCGGCATGTACGACAGCTACTCGGTCGTGCAAGGGGTCGACATGATCCTGCCGGTCGACGTCTACGTGCCCGGCTGCCCGCCGCGACCGGACGCGGTCATCGACGCGCTGATCAAGCTGCAGCGCAAGATCGAGCGCGAGTCGCCGACCCGGCGCCTGGCCGAGATGTCGAGCAAGCCACTGGAAGCGGGCACGAACACCTTCAACATGGCGCCGAACGACGCGATCAAGACGCACCGCATCGGGACCTTCCTCGAGGGCGACGAGGGGGACGACGCGTGAACGGTCTCGAACGCCTCCAGGCCGCGGGCGCGCCCGCCAGCCTGATCGAGCAACCCTCCCGGGACAACGCCGCCTGCGTCCGCGTCGCTGCGGCCGACGTGTACGGCACGCTGCAAACCCTGCGCGACGCCTGCGGCTTCGGCACGGTGACCTTCATCACCGCCATCGACCGCAGCCCCGCCGAGGACCGCTTCGAGATCGCGTGGCAGCTGCGCTCGGTCGAGCATGTGGACCGGATCCGGGTCACCACCCGGGTCGGGGGCGACGCGCCCTCCGTGCGCAGCGCCACCGACCTGTGGCCCGGCAGCGCGTACATGGAGCGCGAGTGCTACGACATGTTCGGCATCCACTTCGAGGGCCACGTAGGCCTGAAGCGGCTGCTCATGCCGGAGGGGTACGACCACTTCCCGCTGCGCAAGGAGTTCCCCCACCAGGGGATCGAGCCCGATCGTCTCTATCGGGAGTGGGAGCGGACCCGGTCATGAGCGACGCGCGCATCTACGAGTGGGCCCCTGGCGTCCCCGCCGACCTGGACCTCGATCAGGACGACCCGCTCCACGGGGAGCTGCTCCAGATCAACATGGGTCCTCAGCACCCGGCGACGCACGGTGTGCTGCGCCTGAAGGTGACCCTGGACGGGGAGGTCATCGCCGCCTGCGAGCCGGTGGTCGGATACCTGCACCGCGGCAAGGAGAAGACCTGCGAGAGCCTCGGCTGGCGCAAGTTCTTCGTGCACACCGATCGGCTCGACTACGTCCAGCCCCTGCTGAACAACACGTCCTACGCCATGGCCCTCGAGCAGCTGGCCGGCATCGACGTGCCGCAGCGGGGCCAGGAGATCCGCGTGCTCCTCATGGAGACGTCGCGGATCATGGCGCACCTGATCTATCTGGGCACCACCGCGATCGACCTCGGCGCGGTGACGATGTTCTTCCTGACCTTCACCGAGCGCGAGAAGGCCTACGACCTGCTCGACGCCTACACGGGTCACCGGATGAACAACACCTACATCCGCATGGGTGGGGTGTACGCCGACGTGGAGGAGGACGTGGCACGCGCGTTCCGCGCGTGGCTGGTGCAGTTCCCGGGCAAGATCGACGAGTTCGAGAGCCTGCTCACCGGCAACCGTATCTGGTACGACCGCAACAAGGACGTGGGCAGCCTGACCGTCAAGGAGTGCCAGGACTGGGCCCTGACCGGTCCGATCCTGCGCGCCGCGGGCTGCGCGTCCGACCTGCGCAAGGACGAGCCGTACTGCGGCTACGAGACCTACGACTTCGACATTCCCGTGGGCACGCTCGGGGACTCGTACGACCGCTACCTCGTGCGCATCGAGGAGATGCGTCAGTCGGTCAAGATCGCGCTGCAGGCCCTCGACCGGCTCGAGCAGAGCAAGGGCGCGGACTACCTGCTCGAGGACCGTCGCTACGTTCTGCCGCCCAAGGGCCGCACGCACGAGTCCATGGAGGAGCTGATCTTCCAGTTCAAGGTAGTGACCGACATGCGCTTGCCCAAGGGCGAGGCCTACGTGGGGGTCGAGTCGTCGAAGGGCGAGCTCGGCTTCTTCCTCGCGTCCGACGGCACCTCCGACCCCCTGCGCTGCCACGTGCGCGCGCCCGGCCTGATGAACGTTCAGGCCATCCCCCTGATCGCGAAGGGTCGCCTGCTCTCCGACATGATGGCCATCATTGGAAGCCTCGACTTCGTGATGGGTGAGGTGGATCGCTGATGGCGCTCCCCGAGACCCTCGTTTCCGAGTTCGACGAGCTCGTCACCCACTACCCGGAGCGGCGCGCGGCCCTGATCCCGGCCCTGCACCGTTGCCAGGAGGAGCTCGGCGGCTGGCTCAGCCCGGAGACGATCGAGGCGGCCGCGAGCTACTTCGACCTGCATCCAGTCGAGGTCTACTCGGTGGCCAGCTTCTACCCGATGTTCTTCCTCAAGCCGGTCGGCGCCCACGTGGTCAGCGTGTGCCGCAACATCTCCTGCGACCTGCGCGGCGCGAGCGAGATCATCGACTGCGCCGCCAAGGCGCCCGGCGCGGGCGTGGGCCAATCCTCGCCCGACGGCAAGTTCTACCTCGAGGTCGTCGAGTGCCAGGGCGGCTGCGCGAACGCGCCGATGATGGTCGTCGACGGCCAGTACCACGAGGACCTGACGACCGACCGGGTCGCGCAGATCCTGGGAGGCGTGCAGTGAGCCAGTTCCCCACCTACCTGCTCGACCACGCGGCGCGCGAGGACTCGCACACGCTCAAGGTGTACCGCGAGCACGGCGGCTACACCGCGCTCGAGAAGGCCCTCAAGTTGATGACTCCCGAGGCGGTCATCGACGAGGTCAAGGCCTCGGGCCTGCGCGGCCGCGGAGGCGCCGGCTTCCCGACGGGCCTCAAGTGGTCCTTCATGCCCGACCCGGAGAAGGACAAGCGCCCACGCTACGTCGCGATCAACGCCGACGAGTCCGAGCCCGGTACCTGCAAGGACCGCGTGCTCATGCGCGAAGACCCGCACGGGCTGGTCGAGGGCACCCTGATCGCGGCCTACGCGATGCGCTGCGAGGCGGCCTACATCTACGTGCGCGGCGAGTACCGCCTCCCCTACGACCGGGTACAGGCGGCGATCGACGAGGCGCGCGCGGCGGGCCTCGTCGGCCAGAACATCCTGGGCAGCGACTTCTCGTGCGAGCTCCACATGCACAAGGGGGCCGGCGCCTACATCTGCGGCGAGGAGACGGGGCTGATGGAGAGCCTCGAGGGCAAGCGCGGTCACCCGCGCCCCAAGCCCCCCTTCCCCGCTGGCTTCGGCCTCTGGGGCTGTCCGACCACCGTCAACAACGTCGAGACGGTCTTCAACGCGCCGTTCATCCTGAACCGGGGTTCGTCGTGGTTCCGCTCGATGGGCACCGAGAAGAGCCCGGGCAACTTCCTCTGCGGCATCAGCGGCCACGTCGAGAAGCCCGGCGTCTACGAGCTGCCCCTGGGCCTCCCGGCGCAGAAGATCCTCGACGAGGTCGCGGGCGGCATCTGGAAGGGCCGCAAGCTCAAGGCCTGGATCCCCGGCGGCTCCTCGACCGGCTTCCTCAAGCCCGAGCACACCAGCACGCCCATGGACCACGACTCCCTCAAGGGGATCGGCTCCATGTTCGGCACCGGCGCGATGATCCTGCTCGACGAGACGGCATCGGTGACGCGCTCCGCGCGGATCCTCATGGACTTCTACGAGCACGAGAGCTGCGGCCAGTGCAGCCAGTGCCGTGAGGGCACCCAGTGGCTCTCCCAGATCTTCCTGCGCATCGAGCAGGGTCAGGGACGCACCGAGGACATCCAGCTGCTCGAGGACCTCGCCAATGGCATGGCCCCGGGCAAGACGATCTGCGCGCTGTCCGACGCGGCGGCGATCCCGACCCACTCCGTGATACGCAACTTCAAGGACGAGCTCGAAGAGTACGTGCGCGAGGGCGGCCACCCCGAGTACCGAGGCACCCAGGTTCCCCAGGAGGCCGGCGCGTGAGCGACACCGTCACCATCAAGGTCAACGGCCGCGAGGTCGAGGCTGACCCGACCAAGCCCCTCATCGCTGCCTGTCACGACAGCGGCGAAGAGGTGCCCCACTACTGCTACCACCCGGGCCTCAGCCCGGTGGGTTCGTGCCGCATCTGCCAGGTGTCGGTCAAGGTGGGCGAGATGCCCGCGCGAGTCGTGGTCGCCTGCCGCACCCCGATCACGCCGGGCATGGAGGTCGACACCGAGGCCCCCAAGGCCCACGACGCGCGTAAGGAGTGCCTCGAGTTCCTGCTCAAGAACCACCCGCTGGACTGTCCGATCTGCGACAAGGCCGGCGAGTGCACCCTTCAGGACTACTCCTTCGACGAGGGGCAGGGCGAGGGCCGTTCGGTCGAGCCGCGCCGCAAGCTCGACAAGCGCAAGGACCTGGGCGATGTGATCGTCCTCGACCAGGAGCGCTGCATCCTCTGCAGTCGCTGCGTGCGCTTCATGGAGGAGGTGCCGGGGACCCCGCAGCTCTGCGTCTCTCAGCGCGGCTCGCACTCCGTCATCGAGACCTGGCAGGACCGCCCGCTGGCGGGCAACTACCAGGGCAACCTGGCGGACGTCTGCCCGGTCGGCGCGCTGACCCTCAAGGAGTTCCGCTTCCAGGCGCGCGTCTGGAACCTGCACAAGGTGGCCAGCACCTGCCCGGGTTGCTCGCGCGGCTGCTCGACCACGGTCGAGGTCCTGCGCAAGGGCGAGGTCAAGCGCGTGCGCCCGCGTGAGAACGCCGCCGTCAACGGCTGGTGGATGTGCGACGAGGGCCGCTTCGGCTTCGATGCGGTCAACCGCGAGGGTCGCCTCGCCGGCGCGCTCCTGCGCAGCACCTCCCGGGGCTGGGACGCGGTCGACACAGCGGACGCCCTCGAGACCGCCCGCGACATGCTCGCGGTCCACGGCGAGGTGCTGCTCGTCGGCTCCCCGTTCCTCACCGTCGAGGAGGGCAAGGTGCTCGTCGGCCTGGGCAAGACCCTGGGCACACGCCCGGTGTTCGTCTCCCCCGAGCCGAACGAGTGGGCCGATGATCTCCTGCACACCGGCGACCCCAGCCCCAACCGCAAGGGCCTCGAGGACCTGGGCTTCGACGCCCTGCCCGCCGAGGAGATCCTGGCGCGCATCAGCGAGGGCTCGGAGGCCGTGGTCCTGGTCGGTGAGCGCATCGCGGACAGCCTGGGCCGCGACGCCGTCGCCGGCCTCGGCGAGCACCTGCGCGTGATCCTGATGGACACCCACCCGGTCGACTCACGCGCGATCGACGTCGCCATCGGCGTGCCGAACTACGTCGAGCGCGCAGGCACCTGGGTCAACATCGACGGGCACGCGGGCAGGATCGCCCCGGCGCGTCAGGCGCCCGCGGGCACCTGGAACCTCGAGCGCAGCCTCGATCACCTGCACACCCTGCTGCACACCGAGCCGGAGGGGGCCACCCCGTGACCGACCTCATCCTGCTCTTGATCAAGGCCAGCGTCATCTACGGCGGCCTGCTCGGCTGCGCGGCGTTGATGACCCTGGCCGAGCGCAAGGTCTCGGCCTGGATGCAGTACCGCATCGGCCCGAACCGGGTCGGCCCCTTCGGTCTCCTGCAGCCGCTCGCCGACGGGGTGAAGTTCATCTTCAAGGAGGACGTCACCCCCGACGGCGCCAACCCCTGGATGTTCCGCCTGGCGCCGCTGATGGCGGCCGTCCCGGCGATGATGACCGTGGCGGTGGTGCCCTTCGCCGGCGACGTGACCCTCTTCGGGTACGACTTCGGGCCCCTGTCGATCGCCGACCTCGACATCGGGATCCTGTTCGTCCTGGCCATCGGAGGCCTGGGCGTCTACGGCGTGATCCTCGGTGGCTGGGCCTCGAACTCGAAGTACTCGCTGCTCGGCGGACTGCGCGCCTCGGCGCAGATGATCAGTTACGAGCTGTCGCTGATCCTGATCGTGCTCTCGATCGTCGCGATGACCGGGTCGCTCGACCTGCGCGAGATCGTGGCGGCGCAGACAGGCACCTTCCTCGGCGTGCTGCCCGACTGGAACGTGTTCCAGCAGCCGGTCGCCTTCGTGCTGTTCGTCATCGCGACCTTCGCCGAGACGAACCGGCTCCCGTTCGACTTCGCCGAGTGTGAGCCCGAGCTGGTGGGCGGCTTCCACACCGAGTACTCGTCGATGAAGTTCGCCCTGTTCTTCCTGGGCGAGTACTGCGCGATGATCGTCATGGCCTGCTTGACGACCGTGCTGTTCCTCGGCGGCGCCGAGGTGCCCTACTGGGCCGACGCACCCTGGTTCCTCCAGCTGCCGGCCTTCATGGTCAAGGCCGGCTTCTTCTGCTTCCTGTTCATCTGGGTGCGCTGGACCCTTCCGCGCTTCCGGTTCGACCAGCTGATGCACCTGGGTTGGAAGGTCTTCCTGCCTGTCGCGTTGGTGAACCTGTTCCTGACCGGGCTCCTGATCTCCTTCTGATGGTCATCGTCCAACGCAAGAGCCTGTCGCTGGCCGAGCGCCTGTACCTCCCCGAGGTGCTGCGCGGCCTTTCGATCACCTTCAAGAAGATCTTCCAGCCGGCGATCACCCGGCAGTACCCGGAAGAGCCCCTGCCCACGACCGAGGTCACCCGCGGCCAGCCGCGCCTGGTGGTCAAGGACGACGGCAACATCGCCTGCGTCTCCTGCGGTCTGTGCGAGGCGGCCTGCCCGGCCTACGCGATCACGATCGACGGCCAGGAGACCGACCGCTTCATCGAGCGCGAACCCGAGCGCTTCGACATCGACATGCTGCGCTGCATCCTGTGCGGCTTCTGCGAAGAGGCGTGCCCCAAGGACGCCATCTTCATGTCGAACGAGCTCGAGCTGGCGGACTACAGCCGCTCCGGCCTCGTCTACGACATGGAGAAGCTCAAGCGCCCCGCCTCGGCCCTGAAGGGCCGCATGGACTACATCAAGAGGATCAACGACCGGTGGCAGACCTCCTCTTCTACTTGATGGCCGCGCTGGCCACGGTGGCGGGCGTCGGCGTGGTCGTCGCGCGGAGCCCCGTGATCAGCGTCGTGTCCCTCCTCGCGAGCTTCGGCGCCCTGGCCGTCATCTACCTGCTCGCCGGCTACCAGTTCCTGGCCGCGATCCAGATCCTGGTCTACGGCGGCGCGGTGATGGTGCTGTTCCTGTTCACCGTGATGCTGCTCAACCTGGGCGACCCCGACGTGACCTCGGGCCAGACCGAGCCGCTCTTCCACGGGTCGCGCCGCAGCCTGATCGGGCTGTGCACCGCGACGGTGATGGGCGCCGCCGGCCTCGTCGCCGTCCTGCGCGTGGCGTGGAACGAGATGCCCTCGGTGCTCGCGATCCCGGAGGGCGGGCTCGACCCCCTCGATCAGCTCGCGGCGCAGATGTTCACGCGCTACTCGCTGCCCTTCGAGGCGGCGTCGGTGCTGCTGCTGGCCACCGCGGTCGGCGTCCTGGTGATCGCCAAGCGCAACCGTCCAGGGGAAAAGGCCTTCCCGAGCAGGGCTGTCGCGGCGGAGGCTGCCCCGACCGCTCCGGCGGCGCCGCAGCCAGCCTCTAAGCCCCTACCTGAGCCGGGCCCCGAGCCGGAGGAGGTGCTCTCATGAGCGTCCCCACGGAACACCTGCTCGGCCTGGCCGCCATCCTCTTCGCGATCGGCATGGCCGGGTTCCTGACCCGGCGCAACCTGATCGTTGTGCTGATGAGCATCGAGCTGATGCTCAACGCCGCGAACCTCACCCTCGTCGCCGGAGCGCGCATGCACTCCAAGGTCGACGAGTTGTCGCTAGCCGGACCGATCCTCGCGATCTTCGTCATCGCCGTCGCGGCCGTGGAGGCCGCCGTCGGGCTGGCGCTCGTGATCGCCCTGTACCGCCGCAAGCAGACCGTCTCGCTCGATGCTGTCAGCGAGCTGAGGGACTAAGCACGTGGAAACCATGAACTCGCTGTGGTTGATCCCGGCGCTGCCCTTCGTGGGCAGCGTGGTTTGCGGGATCCTGCACGCTCTCACCCTCAAGGCCCGCAAGGCGAACCCGGAGGCGCACGGACCCTCCGCGCTCGCTGGTTTCGTGGCCATGGGCGCGATCGGCGCGGCCTGCGTCTTCGCGCTCCAGGCCTTCTTCGCCATCCGCGGCGACACGACCAGCGTCGTGTCGGACCCCTGGGCGTGGATCCCGATCGACGGTACGAACACTGCCAACGTGGCCATGCTCGTCGACCGCCTCTCGGGCGCGATGGCCCTGGTCGTGACGGGCGTCGGCTTGCTGATCCACGTCTACGCGTCGAGCTACATGAAGGGGGACCCCGGGTACGCGAAGTTCTTCGCCTACCTGAACCTCTTCGTGGCGATGATGCTGATCCTGATCCTGTCCAGCAGCCTGGTCGGGACCTTCGTCGGCTGGGAGGGCGTGGGCCTCTGCTCGTACCTCTTGATCGGGTTCTGGTACGACAAGCAGGACGGCTGGCCGGCCGTGGCCGGGCAGAAGGCGTTCGTGATGAACCGCATCGGGGACGCGAGCTTCCTGCTCGGCATGTTCCTGCTCTTCACGCAGCTCGGCGTGGGCTTCGACTACAGCGCGATCAATGAGGCCGCCGCCTCGCGCGCGGGCGGCGCCGACAACGGCATGCTGGCCCTGGCCGCGCTGCTCCTGTTCGGCGGCGCCTGCGGCAAGTCGGCCCAGCTGCCGCTCTCCACCTGGTTGCCCGACGCCATGGCCGGCCCAACCCCGGTCTCGGCGCTGATCCACGCGGCGACGATGGTGACCAGCGGCATCTACCTGGTCATCCGCCTGAACCCGCTCTACGCCATGGCGCCCGACGTCATGTACGTGATCGCGGTCGTGGGCGCGCTGACGGCGTTCTTCGCTGCTTCCTCGGCCCTGGTGCAGCGCGACCTCAAGGGCGTGCTCGCCTACTCGACCGTCAGCCAGCTGGGTTACATGTTCCTGGCCCTCGGCACGGGCGCGTGGGTCGCGGCGCTCTTCCACGTCATCACCCACGCCTTCTTCAAGGCCCTGCTCTTCCTCGGCGCCGGCTCCGTGATCCACGGCATGCACGAGGAGCAGGACATGCACAAGATGGGCGGGCTGCGCCGGCACATGCCGCGCACCTTCGCGACCTTCATCGCGGGGGCGGCCGCGCTCTCGGGCTTGCCCTTGCTGTCGGGTTTCTTCTCGAAGGACGAGATCCTGGCCCAGGTGTTCCTGCAGGGCGGACCGATGTACTTGCTCTGGGGCCTCGGCGTGGTCACCGCCATGCTGACCGCCTTCTACACCTGGCGCATGGTGGCCCTGACGTTCTTCGGCCCCGAGCGCTTCGACGTCGACAGGGTGCACCCCCACGAGTCGCCGCCGCTGATGACGGTGCCGCTGATGATCCTGGCGGTGCTGTCGGTGATCGGCGGAGTCATGGGTCTGCCGCACGTGGTCGGGCACTTGTTTCACGTCCCCCACTACCTGCACGACTGGCTCGAGCCGGTGACCCGCGCAGGCGACCAGATCCTCCACCGCGGCCCCGCGCCGCACCTGGCGGACAGCACCGAGTGGCTGCTGCTCGGGTTCGCCTCCCTGATCGCCTTCGCCATGGCGCACAGGGGTTTCCACACCCACAAGCACGGGCTGATTGGCGAGGAGACCATGCAGGCCAAGCACCCCGCCGCCGCCGGAGTCCTCAGCAAGGCCTGGGGGCTCGACGAGGCCTACCAGAAGGCGATCGTCGCCCCGTTCAAGCTGCTCGCGGTCTTCATCGCGGTGGTCATCGACCAGCTCGGCATCGACGGAGCGGTCAACGCCGTGGGCCGCAGCGCGCAGGCCGCGGGCACCAAGCTGAAGCGCTTCTCGGACGGCTCGATCGCCGGCTACGGGCTCTGGATGGGCGCCGGCGCGGCGGTCCTCGCTCTGGTTCTGACCTGGATGGGAGCGTAGAGCGATGCTGCTGACCGTACTCACCTTCCTGCCGCTGCTTGGCGCGATGCTCGTCGCCGGCCTGCCGAGCAGGAATGAAAAGGTCCTGCGCGGGATCACCGTGCTGGTCACGGCGATCGTCGCGGTGCTCGGCGTCGTGCTCTACAACGGCTTCGACGGCGCGGACCCGGCCGCCCAGTACGTCGCGCAGGCGGACTGGTTCCAGCTCGGCAAGATCGAGGTCCAGTACCTGCTCGGCGTCGACGGCCTCTCGATCCTCCTGGTCACCCTGACCGCCGCGCTGATGCCCTTCGTGGCAGCGGCGAGCGGCGGTCACATCAAGCAGCGCACCCGGGAGTTCCTGGTCTGGTTGCTCGTGATGGAGACCGGGATGATGGGCGTGTTCCTGTCCCTGGACGTGATGCTCTTCTACTTCTTCTGGGAAGTGAGCCTCGTCCCCCTGTACTTCATCCTGGGGATCTGGGGCGCGGAGAAGCGCATCTACGCGACGCTCAAGTTCTTCCTCTACACCTTGTCGGGCAGCCTGTTGATGCTGGTCGCGGTGATCGCCGCGGTCTACGGCGCAGAGTCGACCAGCATCGTCGAGATGACCGCGTGGGCCTCCGAGCAGCCCCTGTCGGTCACCGGCTGGCTCTTCGCCGGCTTCGCGATCGCCTTCGCGATCAAGGTGCCTGTGTTCCCCTTCCACACCTGGTTGGCGGACGCCCATACCCAGGCCCCGACGGCGGGCTCGGTCATCCTGGCCGGCGTGCTCCTGAAGATGGGCACCTACGGCCTCCTGCGCTTCGGGATCGCGATGTTCCCCGCGGCTGCCATCGAGGCCGCGCCGGTGTTCATGCTCCTGGGCGCCTTCGGCATCGTCTACGGCGCCTTCCTGGCCATGGCCCAGACCGACGTGAAGCGGCTGATCGCCTGCTCCTCGGTCAGCCACCTGGGCTTCGTGGTCATGGGCATGTTCGCCCTGACGGCGGCCGGGGTGCGTGGCAGCGTGCTGCAGATGGTCAACCACGGCCTGTCGACCGGGCTCCTGTTCCTCCTGTTCGGCGCGCTCTACGAGCGCCGGCACTCGCGCTCCATCGACCAGTACGGCGGCCTCGCCGCCTGCGTGCCGATGTTCGCCTTCTTCTGGGTCTTCTCGATGCTCGCCAGCGTCGGGCTGCCCGGTCTGAACGGGTTCGTCGGTGAGTGGCTGATCCTGCTGGGCACCTTCCAGGCCAGCCCCTGGATCGCGGCCATCGCGGTGACCGGCGTGATCTTCGGCGCGGTGTACCTGCTCATGGTCACCCGCAAGCTGCTCTTCGGGCCGGTCGTGCACGAGGAGAACCGCAGGCTCGAGGACCTGAAGCCCATCGAGCTCGCGGTGGTCATTCCCCTCTGCGCCGCCTGCCTCTGGATCGGCGTCGCCCCGGGCGGCCCGCTCGGGAAGATGGACGGCAGCGTGAACGAGCTCATCCAGACCCTGGATGGCCTCCGCGAGGGGGACCAGTCCGCACAGCTCAACGTTGAGCACGAGGAGCGCGCCCGATGAGCCTGCTCATGACCCAAGACCTGCACGAACTGGTCGACAAGATCTTCACGCCCCAGGCGTGGAGGTCGCTCTCGCCCCTGATCACGTTGACCGGCGGCGTGCTGCTGCTGCTCGTCTGCGAGATCGTCGACCGGCTGCGCCGCCTGCGCCCGTTCCTGTTCGCGGGCACGATCCTGGCGGCGATGTTCGTCAACCGGCAGCTTATCGCTGGAGAGGAGCTCGAGGCGGTCTTCGGCGGCACGTACATCGCCGACCACGCGACGGCAGCCTGGAGCATCGTGTTCCTCGCCAGCGTGCTCATCGCCTGGCTGTTCGCGCGCAAGTACTACCAGGCGAGCCACGCGTTCCTGGGTGAGCACGACATCTTGCTGCTCACGACCGCGATCGGCATGACGATGATGGCCGGGTCCCTGGACCTGATCACCTTCTTCATCGGGCTCGAGCTGCTCTCGATCCCGCTCTACTGCCTGGCCGCGTTCCGACGTCGGCGCAACGACTCGATCGAGGCGGGCATCAAGTACTTCGTGCTGGGCGCCTTCGGGGTGGCCCTGTTCCTGTACGGCGCTGCGCTGACCTACGTCGCCACGGGTCACCTCGACCTCGCCGGCATTGCCCTGAAGCTGAGCGGCCCGAGCCAGCCCCTGGCCTACGCGGGCCTGGCCCTGATGACCGCCAGCCTGCTCTTCAAGCTGTCGGTCTTCCCGTTCCACCTGTGGGTCCCGGACGTCTACCAGGGCGCGCCGACCCCGGTGACGGTGCTGATGGCCACCGGCACCAAGGCCGCGGCCGTCGCGTTCCTGTTGCGCTTCGCGACCGTCCTGCCCGAGAGCACGGCGCCGATCCTGGCCCTCCTGGCCGTCCTGACCATGGCCGCCGGCAACCTGGGCGCCCTCGTCCAGGGCGACCTCAAGCGCATGCTCGCCTACTCGGGCATCGCGCACGCCGGCACGGTGATGCTCGTCGCGGCGGGCGTCGTGGCCAACCCCGCGCTCATGGAGCAGGGCACCCAGGCGGCGCTGTTCTACATGGCCGCCTACGTGTTCACGGCGGGCGGCGCCTTCGGCCTGATCAGCTGGCTCGAGGCGGACGGCGAGGTCTTCACGCGCATCTCCTCCCTGCGTGGCCTGGCCCGCACGCGCCCCTGGGTTGCCGGCACGCTGAGCCTGTTCCTGCTCAGTCTTGGTGGCATCCCCGCCACCGGCGGCTTCCTCGGCAAGTGGCTGGTCTTCTCGGTCGCGATCGAAGCCGACCTGATCGTGATCACGATCCTGGGCGTGCTGATGTCGGTCATCGCGCTGGGGTACTACCTGCGCGTGATCGTCGCGATGTACATGGAGCCCGCCCCCGAGGAGCTGGCGCCCCCGGTCAGCCAGCAGGGCTGGGCCACCCTGGCAGCCTCGTTCTGCGCGGGCATGGTGCTGGCCCTGGGCGTGCTGCCGGGCGCGTTCCTGGGGACGTACTTCTAGGCGACTCCGTACTTCCGGGAGGTAACGCCAAGG
>JAQBVH010000021.1 GCA_027623615.1 Planctomycetota bacterium
CGGTTGGCGGGCCCGCCGCTTTTTCGCTCAAAGGTCCTTGTCCGCCGGTTGCACCCGAGCCGTGCGCTCGATGTCAGCTTCCCACGTGCGGAGGGCCTCGACCAGCGCGGGGAGCGCCGCCGCGGAATTGGCGCGGTCGTGCTGCTCGGAGAGGTCGTCGTCCAGGTGAAACAGGAGGTGCTCGCCCTTGTTGTTCTGCACCAACTTCCACGGACCTCGGCGCGCAGCCCTGAGCTTGCCGTGCTCCCAGAAGAGGTCCCGTGCGGGCAGCTGCGCGCCTCGCAGCAGGTGATCGGTCAGGTCGAGACCATCGAGACCGTCGAGGCTGCTGTCCCTCCGGCCTCGTGCCAGTCCCAGGAAGGTCGGCATCCAGTCGTTCGAGTGAACCGTCGCCTCGGAGGTACCAGGCTCGATGCGACCCGGCCAGGCGACCAGGCCTGCAATTCGCTGTCCGCCCTCCCAGAGCGAGCCTTTCGTGCCTCGAAGCGGCCCGTTCGAGGCGAGAGAGGTCCCCCCGTTGTCGGACAGGAACACGACCACCGTGTCGTCCGCGATTCCGAGCTCCACGAGCTTGGCGCGGATTGCACCGACCGAGGCGTCGAGCTCATCGATCATCACCCGGTAGGTCGCCTCGCGCTCCTGCGGGGTGAGGTCGGCGACCTGTACACGCGACGACGCGGGGCCTCGGATCGGAGCGTCGTCCGGACCCTGGAGTGGGTAGTGGGGTGCTTCGTGCGCGACATAGAGGAAGAACGGGTCCCCCGCGCGCTCCTCGAGGAACTCGAGAGCGTGGCGAGTCATCAGCCGGGTGGTGTAGCCTTCCTCGGGGCGCAGCTCCTCGTCCCACCACCAGTCCTCAGCGCCCGCCTGGTCATAGTGGCTGAGGTAGTCGACGTTGCCGCTGACGAACCCGCGGAAGCGATCGAAGCCGTGACGAGTGGGGTTGTACGGAGGGTGATAGCCGAGGTGCCACTTCCCGATCAGCGCGGTGGCATAGCCGACACTCCGCAACTCCTCGGGCAGGGTGCGCTCCTCGCTGGCGAGGCCGTGCAGGTGCTCAGGCCGCTGGGGGTCCGCGAACACGACCCCCCGAATCCCCGCGCGACCCGGATACCGCCCTGTCATCAGGCTTGCCCGGGTCGGGCTGCAGACCGCCCCGGCGGAGTGGCAGTCGGTCAGGCGCAACCCCGCCTCGGCCAACTCATCCAGGTGCGGGGTCGCAGGACCCCCGTAGCAGCCGAGATCGCCGTAGCCCAGGTCGTCGGCCAGGATCAGCACGAAGTTGGGCCTGGTCGGCGCGGGTGGGCCCTGGTGCCCCTCCACTGGGCCTCGGCAGGCGGGTGCGAGCAGAAGGAGGACCCAGAGGAGGGCGTGCGGCATGGGTCGAGGCAACTTGGGCATCCGGTCTCTTGCGCAACTGGCCGAGAGTACATGGTTAGATACCCTTGAGGGGCCTACCAGCCCATGCCCGACCCTCTCCCTTCATCCCTCCCCTGGCTCGTCCGCCGTGACGACGACACCCAGGACGAGCAGCGCAAGACCACTGCCGCCCGCGCCCGCGCGATGGACGCGCACGTGCTGCGCACGGCGTACTTCGATCTGGTCGGGCGTCCCCCGTTCCAGGAGGAGCGCGACGCGTGGCTCGGCAAGGGCGTCGAGGAGCTGCTCGACCACTTGCTGGGGAGCGAGGAGTTCTGGCAGGAGTGGTGGGAGGAGCAGCTCTACTACTTCCTGCTCATCGACACCTTCCGGCCCGAGACCGACTCGGCCCAGGCCGTGCCCCAGAAGCTCGGTGAGGGGCGCCTGTCCGTCCGCGACGCGCTGCACCGCATCGCGCTGACTTCGAGCTTCGACCTGCGCAACCCTGGCGCCGACACCTTCGTGACCGTGGTCATGGAGCAGCTGTGCGGCATGATCGTGCAGAAGAGCGCGCGCGAGCTCGAGCTCGGCAAGGCTGCCTACGACGGCGGCCAGGCGCGCTTCCTGGGGACGGGCGCGAACAGCCAGGCGGATGTCGTGCGTATCTGCATCGAGCACAAGCAGGCCATGCAGCACCTGGTGGAGCGGGAGTTCGAGCGGCTGATCAAGCGGCCTATCCCGAAGGCCACCCTGTCCGAGGATGGGCGCCGTCTCTTCCGCGACCCCTACGACTACCTGTCGATGGTGCGCAGCTGGTTCCTCTCGGAGTCCTACCTCGATCGTCTCTTGAACCCGGTCGAGAAGAGCAACCGCCTCTTCATCCGCGGCATGTTCGTCGACCTCTGCGGTCGCATGCCCGAGGAGGCGGAGATGGAGCCGATGCGCTACGCCCTCGACGGGCTGTCGGACGCGCGGCCGCTGCGTTCCGTGCTCGTGCGCCTGCTCCTCGACTCGGATGACGTCGAGCTGCGGGACAAGGCGAGCATCGACAACCCGACCAAGTGGGTGGGTGAGCAGTTCGAGCGGTTGCTCGGACGCCGCCCCACCGACGAAGAGCTGAAGACCTTCGTGACGGTCTTCCACGCGGCCGACTGTCGTCCGGAGACGATCGTCTATGCGCTGACGACCACTCCGGAGTACCACGCCTACTAGCGCTCCGAGGGGCCCCAAGGAGCAACACCATGAGCTACCAAGATCCTTCCCGACGTGACGTCCTGCGCACTGCTGCCCTGACCGGTGCTGGACTTGGCCTCGCCGGCAGTGGCCTCGCCGGCAGTGGCCTTGCCGGAGGCGGGCTCGCCCTGCCAGGAACGGAGCGCAAGACCAAGCGCGTCGTGTTCATCGCCTTCGCCGGCGGTGTGCGCACCAAGGAGACCTTCGGCACCCCGGCCAACGTGCCGAACATGGTCGACATGTCCAAGGAGGGCGTGCTCTTCCCGCGCATGCGCACCGCCAACCTGGGACACTTCGGCGCGGCCCTGTCGATCTTCACGGGGATCAGCGAGGCGCGCGGCATCCGCGAGAACTCCCGCGGGCCGGATCCGACCGTGTTCGAGTACCTGCGCAAGGATCTGGGGCTCGCCGCCAGCGATGTGTGGATCACGACCTCCGGCGGCGCGCAGCAGACGAACTACGCCTACGGCCTGCACCCCGAGTACGGGCCCAAGTACGGCGCGACGACCCTCGACGGCGACGGGATCTTCAACCGCGAGTTCAAGGACCTGCTCACGCGCTACGGACTGCCCGAGCCGATGGAGGGCGGCGAGAAGTCGATGCTCGACAAGCTGCGCAAGGGCATTCGGACGATGGGCGGCGGGGACCCGGTCAAGGAGGCCGAGAACCTCGCGCGTATCGAGGAGTACATCCTGAGCGAGCTGACGCGCGGCACCTCGGACATCTCCGGCGCGGGCGCCGGCGACGCCAAGGCCCTGCGCCTGGCGCGCAACCTGCTCAGCATCTTCAAGCCCAAGGTGACCGGCGTCGTGCTGCAGAACGCCGACATCGCCCACGGCAGCTTCAACGGCTACCAGGAGGTCATCCGTCGCAACGACGCCGCGATCGGTGAGCTGTGGACGGCGGTCAAGGAGGACGAGGAGCTGGCCGAGTCCACGGCGTTCTTCATCCTGCCCGAGTTCGGGCGCGACCGTGACCTCAACGCGCGCCGCGGTCTCGACCACGGCGACGGCTCCGACGACCTGCGCTGGGTCAGCTGCCTGGCCGTGGGCCCCGACTTCAAGAAGGGCGTGGTCAACAAGGACGCGCACCAGGTCATCGACGTCATGCCGACGATCTGCGACCTGTTCGGTGCGGAGGCGAAGCTGTCGAAGGGCGGGCGCCTCTCGGGTCTCTATCGCTAGGTGTGCATGGGCGCACCCAGGCACTCGGCGTGGCCGGTCGGCCGGGCGGGGAAGGTGTTCCTCGTCGTGGTCGCCGCCTACGGCGCGCTCGCGCTGACGAGCGCGGCCCAGGTCCTCGGCGATCCGCCCGAGGCCGAGGCTGCGTTCCTCGAGCTTGCGCCCGAGATCATCGAGCTCGAGCCCGGTGAGGACGGCTGCGCCAAGTGCCACGAGGGCATCGAGGCGATGCACCCCGAGGCCGAGCTCTCCTGCACCGATTGCCACGGCGGGGACGCCGAGGGAGTCAGCAAGTTCGAGGCTCACGTGCAACCCACGCTCACGCCTCCGGGTGACGAACGCACACGCCCGCTGGATCAGGACCTGGCCTATCTGCGGTTCATCAACCCGATGGACCTGCGCATCGTCGACAAGACCTGCGGTGACTGCCACAAGGACCTGTGCAGCGACCTGGCGATGAGCCTGCACGGCACGACGGCGGGGCACCTGTCGGATGGCTTCTACGAGATGGGCCTCGTCGACGAGCCGGGCTCGAAGTACGGCATCTTCGAGGTCACCGAGCTGATGTCCGAGCCGGGCACGGTCGAGTCCCTGCAGGCGCTACCCAAGTTCCAGGCCCACCGGACGGACTCCAGCGACCTGGGGAGTTACTACGCCGACCTACCGAGCAAGGAGTGCATGCAGTGTCACCTGTACTCCAACGGTCGCGCGGTGCGCGGCCGGATCGGCTTCGACGGGGACTATCGCGGGTCGGGCTGCGCCGCTTGCCACGTGAGCTACGCGCTCGACGGCTTCTCGGACAGCGCGGACCGCAAGGTCAATCGCAACGAGCCGGGGCATCCGCTGCGGCACGAGATGACGGCGGCGCCGACCACCGCGACCTGCACCTCGTGCCACTACGGCGACGCTTCGATCGGCCTGCACTTTCGCGGTCTCTCCCAGCTCCCGCCCGGCGCCCCCGGCGGGCCGGACATCGACGGCACGACCGCGACCCTGCTCAACCGCGCCTTCTACCTCAACGACGACGAGATCTGTCCACCCGACGTGCACCACGAGCGGGGCATGCACTGCATCGACTGTCACACCCTCGGCGACATCATGGGGGACGGCCGCCTGCACGGGCAGATGGAGCACGCGGTGGAGGTCTCGTGCGAGATGTGCCACGGCACGATCGAGCGGCGTACCACCCTGCAGACCGAACGCGGGACCCCGCTAGCCCACCTGTTCGAGGACGCTGGGGAGGTCTTCCTGCGCAGCAAGGTGACCGGCAAGATCCACCCGGTGAAGCAGGTGGTCGACGTGCTCGACGAGGGCCACGACCACTACAACGCCGCGGCCTCGCGGGCGATGAACGACACCCACGCGAAGGTCGAGTGCTACACCTGCCACTCGGGTTGGAACGTGAACTTCCTCGGCTTCCACTTCTACCGCAACGAGCAGCTCAGTCAGCTCGACATCCTGACCGGCAAGCGCACACCGGGCCTCGTGACCACCCAGGAGAAGGTCTTCAGCACCTGGAAGAGCTTCTACGCAGGCCTGAACGAGGAGGGCAAGGTCGCGCCCTACTTGACCGGCTTCTCGACCATGGGCACGGTCGATGACGCCGCGGGCAAGCGCATCTTCGACCAGGCCATGCCGGTCACCAAGGCGGGCCTCTCGGGTGTGACGATGGTGCATCACCAGATGCACTCGGTGCGTCCCACCGCGCGCAGCTGCGTGGAGTGCCACCGCTCCTCCGCGACCTGGGGCATGGGCTCGCCGAACTTCCGGCTCGGGCGTCAGCTCGCCTTCGTCGCCGACCGACGCGGGGTCGAGGTCGTGGCCATCGACCGCACCCAGCTCGCCGCCTCCGTCCCCCTGGCCAAGATGGTCGTGCCGGACGTCGTCGACCTCGAGCTGCAGTGCGATCCGCTGCAGGGACACGCCGAGTATCTCTACGTGGCCGAGGGCGGCCGCGGGATCCACGTGTTCGACGTGCGCAACCCGACCGAGCCCGAGCGGGTCGCCTTCGTCGAGAGCATCTCCCCGCGCGGGATGGCCCTCGCCGGTGACTTCCTCCTGTCCGCCGACGGCATCGGTGGCCTGCGGGTGTACGACGTCTCGCAGCCGGCCGAGATCGAGCGCGTGGGCGTCGTGCCGATGTTCGACGCCCACGAGGTCGAGGTGCGCTTCCCCTACGCGTACGTTGCGGACGGACCCGGGGGCCTGGTCATCGTCGATGTGCGCGATCCGATTCGCCCGCGCGTGGTGGGCGGGACTGGCCTGGTGACCGGGCGCGCGGCCGTCGACAACGTGGTCGACCTCGACCTGCTCTTCCAGTACAGCCGCCCCGAGGTGGACTTCGCCGGCGAGTCAGCCCCCTTCCGCACCGACGCGCGGCACCTGGCTGCGGTCGTCGACCAGGATGCGGGCCTCTACCTGATCGACGTGACCGAGCCGACCCATCCCGAGGTCCTGTGGCCGCGCGCCGAGCGCGACGGACGCACGACGGCCCAGCAGCGCCGACAGACCTGGGAGTACCGCGGCGTCGCCCTGCGCAGCCACGTCGATATCGCCAGCCCGCAGGGTGGGACCAAGACCCAGGAGCGTGACTACGCCTACCTGCTCGAGGAGCGCATCCTCGACAACGGCGACGGCCGCTCCTTCGTGCGCGTGATCGACGTCTCCGACCCCAAGCTGCCCAGGGACGCGGGGCGCGTCGCGGCCGGTGATCAGAGCGAGTCCCTGGTGCACGCCTCGTTCTACAACCAGCCCTTCCTGCAGCCGATCGCGCTGGTGCCGGGCGACGACGGGATCTTCATCACCGACCTCTCCGGCTCCGAGACGCCCACGGAGCTGGGCGTGATCCAGGCCCTGCGCAGCACGTACATGGTCGCGGTCGAGGAGTTCCCGCTCGACAAGATGATCGACGCCGACGGCGATCGCCTGAAGGATGTCAGTCGTCGACCGTCGCGCTGGATGTACCGCGCGGAGGTCGAGCAGATCCTCGACGTGGATGGCATCACCCTCGGCACGATCGAGGAGGGGGACGAGCCGGGTGACCTGCCGGGTGCGTCCGCGCGCGGGTTCTTCCTGCGCCTCGACAAGGACAAGGACGGCTTGCTCACGGGTAAGGAGCTGGAGCGGGCCGGTGAGAACTTCGACGCGAACGGCGACGGGCGCATCACCCTCGCCGAGATGGCGCAGCAGGGGGGCAGCTTCGAGGAGCCCGAGCGCAGCGGGACGCAGGAGCCCGTGGTCGGAGGACCCTTCCTCTCGACACGTGTCGATCCGGACGGCGATCTGTCGCGCTTGTTCGATGGCATCGAGCCGCACGCATTCGATCGGGACGACGACATGCGTCTCGACCGCAAGGAGGCCTCGAAGGCCCTCTTCGCGGCCCTCGACCTGGACAGCGATGACAAGCTCACGCTCGCTGAACTCTCACGCCATCCCGGAGAGCTGCGGCAGCTCCGGTATGGGGACACCGGGGCCCTGAAGAAGTTCGGGCTCAAGGACATGAACCGGGGCGGCACGGTCTCGAGCCGCGAGCTCAAGATCGCGGACGGTGAGTGGGCGGCCTTGGACGCCGACGCGGACGGGTTCGTTCAGTTGCCCGTGCCCTACGACGTCACGGCGGAGCGCGCGGGCGTCACCAGCCCACGCTCCGAGTGGCCGACCCGCCAACCCAACCTGGTCCCGTTGCCGCCGGTCGTGACCCGCGAGGCGATCTTCGAGGTCTTCGACGAGGACGGGAACGGGTACCTCTCGAAGCGCGAGCTGCGCGCCCGTCCAGACCTGTTCCAGTTGATGGAGCGGGACGCGGACGGTCGCGTCAGCGGCGAGGAGGTGGGTCGCGCGATCGACACGATCCTCCAGAACGGGGTCGAGGTGACCCGCGACCACTTCCTGCGCTGGGACCTGAACGCGGACGGTAAGGTCGGTCCGGGTGAGCTCCCCGATGCCGTACTGCAGCTGATCGAGCGCCGGGCGAACAAGCCGAAGCGACGCTGAGTCCTTCAGGCGCGAGGAGGCTCGGGCAACCGTCAAGGGGACGTCACCTCGTCCCCGCCAATTGGCAAGCTCGGCCTACACTGCGCTGGTGATGCATCGCCTCCTCCTCACCCTCGCGCTGACGACGCCGCTCCTCGCTCAACACCAGGCCAACGGAATCAAGATCGGGGAGGTCCAGGCGAGCAGCGCGCTCTTCTGGACGCGCGCGACGGTGCACCCCGAGCGCAACCGGGACGGCGTTCCGGTGCCGCGGGCGATGACCGACGTCCCGGAGGGGACGAGCTGGAACGACCTGGTCGACGCTGTCCCGGGGATGGCGGCCGAGGTGCAGATCGTCGTCGGTCCGCGCGGCCACGACGGGGTCGGGCAGCGCGTCTCCGGCTGGTTCCCGGTCAAGCCCGAGGAGGACTTCACGCGCACGATTCGCATGGAGCACCTGCAGGCCGGCACGGAGTACTTCGTGCGCAGCGAGCTGCGACCGGTCGGAGGCGGCGAGGTGACCTCGACCGTCGGCGCGACCTTCCGTACGCCAGGCCCGAGCCACGAGCCGGAGCGCGTCGTGTTCACCGTGGTGACCGGCCAGGGCTTCCATCGTAGGGACGACCCGACCGAGGGCCACAAGATCTATGGGCACATGGCCTCCCTCGGTCCCGACTTCTTCGTGCACACCGGCGACGTCGTCTACTACGACAAGCCGGGACCCTTCGCCAAGGACCCGGCGGGTGCACGCTACAAGTGGAACCGCATGTACGCGTTGCCCCTGCAGCGCGAGTTCCATCGACGCACGTCCTGCTACTTCCTGCAGGACGATCACGACACGCTCAAGGACGACTGCTGGCCTGGTCAGAAGTACGGTGACCTGACCTGGGACCAGGGTCTGGCGATCTTCGACGAGCAGACGCCTCAGGGTGACAAGCCCTATCGCAGCGCGCGCTGGGGCCGGGACCTCGAGGTCTGGTTCCTCGAGGGTCGCGAGTTCCGCAGCGCGAACACAGCGCCCGATGGTCCCGAGAAGACGATCCTCGGCGCCGAGCAGCGCCGCTGGCTCGAGGAGACCCTGCGCGCCTCGAGCGCGACCTTCCGCGTCGTGGTCAGCGCCACGCCGATCGTGGGTCCCGACCGCAAGAACAAGCGCGACAACCACGCCAACGAGGGCTTCGAGACCGAGGGCGTCTGGCTGCGCAACCTGCTGTCCGGCCAGCAGGACGTGGTCTCGGTCTGCGGCGACCGTCACTGGCAGTACGTCTCCGACGACCCGCGCACGGGGCTGACCGAGTTCTCCTGCGGCCCGACCTCGAACGCCCACGCCGGCGGCTTCCCCTCGGAGCTGCACGACATGCACCGCTACCTGCGCGTGAAGGGCGGCTTCCTGTCGGTCACGGTCGATCGGGAAGAGGACGTCCCGGTCGCGACCTTCCGCCATCACGACGTGGACGGCAAGGTCGTGAACGAGGTCGCGCTGCGCTCGGAACGCAACCGCGACTGATCACGGCGCGGCGACCTCCTCGGTCTTCGGCCCGATGCGGACCACCAGCGAGCCGAGCTCGGTCGTTCCCTCGTAGCGGCGCACGGTGTAGGTGCCCGCGACGGTCTCCGCGAACAGATCGTCCGCGGATGCGGACGTGGCCTGGTCGACCACGATGCCCAGCTCGTCCTCGAGCGTGAGGCGGTGGCCTGCGTCCCAGGTCGAGTTCGGCACGAGGCGGACCCAGCACCGCTCGGCGGTGACGATCGTCAACTCGGCCGGCAGCGATGCCGGGTCGAGCAGGGCGTTGCTGCTGCACACCGGTGAGTGCGAGACACCGAACGAGCTGAGCTCGATGGGGCGCACGCGCACAACCGACGGTCGCGTCGGAACCGGCAGGGTGAAGGTGCCGTCCTCGTCCGTGGTGCGGTGCAGGTTCGGGGGGTACAAGTCCTCGGCGTAGTGGCCGCGTTGGTATGGGGCGATCTCCACCCAGGCGAACACCGCTTCCCCGTCGGGGTTGATGACCTTCAACGGGATCCCGGGGCCCGCGCCGATCGCGATGTCGCCAAGGTCCCGTTCCTCGCCTGCAGCCAGCTCGAGCCGCTCCTGCACGAGGTTGTCGCCGCGCTGGATGGTCAGCTCGTGCTCGCCGGGCATCACGTGCGCGAAGATGAGCTCGCCCTCGTCGCTCGGAGTGACCTCGCTCAGGTCCCCGCGGCGATGGGCCGAGGTATCCGCCTTCAAGGTCGCGACAGCATCGATCACCGGCGTGCCCGAGTCCTTGTCGATCAACCGCGCGCGCACGCGAGCCATGCCCCGGAGGTGGTCTTCGAGCGACAGCTCGAAGGTGACGTCGACCTGGCCCGGGTGCAGGACCTGGCTGGCGATCAGATTGCCGTGAACCCACAGGGAGACCCAGAAGGGTGGGACCCCCGTGACCTGCAGGCTCCCGATCGCGTGACCGGGCAACTCCACGCTCTGGTAGCCTGGGGCGGCGTGCCAGAGGGCCAGGGCCTCGTCGCCGCTCGGGCGGTCTGCGGGGCCGGGCAGCTGGGCGGACGCGCCGACGGAGAAGGCGTGCACGAAGGTCTCGTGCGCACGCCAACCCTGATCCGTAGCGAGTGCGGTGAACGGGCGGCCGTCGCGCGTGCGCACGAAGATCGGCTTCCAGTCGTCGGGCCAGAGGAAGAGGCGCTCGGTCTCCTCTTCATCGGCGCGCCGGAAGTCGAAGTCGCGGCCGAGGTGACGGAACCCCGCCGCCTTCACCTCGACCCGGCAGCGTGCGCGCGCGACGCCTTCGAAACGCAACTCGGAGGCCTCGCTGGCGGCCAGCTCGTGCCGGCGCCCCGAGGTCTCGATCAAGACTGCCTCCACCTCGGGAACCGTCACGGCTTGACGATCGGGCAAGACCAGTTGCGCGATGAGCGTGAAGCCGTCGTCAGCCGGGCGCGGGGGCGGCGCGTCCCCTGCGCTGGACCGCTCGGGTTCGTCCGCAGCCTCGATCCCCGTACGCGCGGATGCCTCTGCTTCGTCGTCCCCCGTCGCGCCGACCAGCCCGCGCGGCGCGCTCTCCTGCTGCTGGCGTCCGGGCGTTCCGGCACGCACCGCTGCGTTATCCTCGTCCGCCTCGGACAAGAGCCAGGCGAGGACCAAAATCGCCACGAGACAAAGCACGACGCCGAGGGCTCGCATGGGCGCATCCTAGGGGCTGGCAGCGTGCCTGGCGCGTCGAACATCGGGACCCCTGATTTGGTAATCTCCCGGGCTGTCAGCGCACCGTCCAACATGCCGCAGACCCCCTCCAAGACCTCCCAGCCGGGCCCCCCGCGACGCGAGCCCAAGCCTCCCTGGCTGAAGGTCCCGCTGCCCGGCGGCGAAGAGTACCGCCGGCTCAAGGACATGACCAAGCGCCTGTCCTTGAACACGGTCTGCGAAGAGGCGCGCTGCCCGAACATCGGCGAGTGCTGGAAGGGCTCCCACGCGACCATGACGATCATGGTGCTGGGGGACGAGTGCACCCGCCGCTGCCGCTTCTGCGCGGTCAAGACCGTGCTCGAGGCCGCGCCGCCCGACCCCGACGAGCCGGCCCACGTGGGCCAGGCTGTGGGGGAGCTCGACCTCGAGTACGTCGTGCTCACCTCGGTGGATCGGGACGATCTTCCGGACGGGGGCGCCGGGCACTACGCCGAGTGCATCCGCCAGGTGCGCACCCACGCGACGCGCACCGTGGTCGAGGCCCTGATCCCCGACTACCGCGACGCGGACCTGGCCAAGCTGATGCAGGCCCGGCCCGACGTCCTGGCCCACAACGTCGAGGTCGTCGATCGCCTGCAGCGCAAGATCCGCGACCCGCGTTGCAGCTTCGAGCGCTCCCTCGACACACTGCGCCAGGCCAAGCAGCTCGGCTCCGAGGTCTTCACGAAGTCGTCGCTCATGGTCGGCCTGGGCGAGAGCGCCGCGGAGCTGACCGACGCGATGACGCGCCTGCGTGGGGCTGGCGTCGAGTTCCTCACACTCGGGCAGTACCTGCGGCCGACTCCCCAGCACGCCCCCGTGGCCGAGTACGTGACCCCAGAGCGCTTCGACGACCTCGAGCGTGAGGGGCGTGCCCTCGGCTTCCAGTACGTCGCCGCCGGACCGCTCGTGCGCTCTAGCTACAAGGCGGGTGAGTTCTTCGCGGCGCGCCTCGTGCGCGAGCGCCGCGCCCAGGAAGGATGACCATGACCGACTCCCTCTTGACCGTGATCGAACCGGACGGCGCCACCGTGCCGGGCTTCGACACGACCCTCAGCGACGACGAGCTCCTGCGCGCCTACCGCGCGATGCTGTGCGTGCGCGCCTTCGATGACATCTGCATGAAGATGCAGCGCTCGGGACGCATCGGCTTCTCGATCCCCAATCGCGGCGTCGAGGCGTGCCAGGTGGGCGCGGCGGCGGCCTTCGAAGCGACGGACTTCCTGTTCCCGTCGTACAGGGACTTCGGCATGGCCCTGTACCACGGGGTGCCCGCCGTCGAGATGATGCACAACATGTTCGGGAACGCCGAGGACTCGGCGAAGGGCCGGCAGATGCCGGTGCACTTCTCGTTCGTCGAACCGATCAAGTACTTCTCGATCTCGTCGCCGATCGGCACGCACATCCCGCACGCGGTGGGCGCGGCCTTCGCCTTCCAGCAGCGCGGCGAGGACCGCGTCTGCCTGGCGAGCTTCGGCGACGGCGGCACCTCGAGCCTCGGCTTCCACAGCGGCCTGAACTTCGCCGGCGTGTGGAAGGCGCCGGTCGTCTTCCTCTGCCAGAACAACGGCTGGGCGATCTCCCTCCCCGCCGAGGAGCAGACGGCGTCCGACGGCTACGCGGTCAAGGCCGAGGCCTACGGCATGCCCGGCGTGACCGTGGACGGCAACGACCTGCTCGCCGTGCACCAGGCGGTCAGCGAGGCCGTGGCGCGCGCGCGTCGCGGTGAGGGGCCGACCCTGATCGAGGCCAAGACCTACCGCATGGGCGGCCACTCGACCTCCGACGATCCGACCAAGTACGTGCCGGCCGAGGAGCTGGCCGCCTGGGCGGAGAAGGACCCGGTCGAGCGCTTCCGCCGCTACCTCGAGCGGCGCGGCCTGTGGACCGCCGAGATCGAGACCAAGCTTCGGGCCGAGGTCGCCGACGAGGTCGCGACCGGCGCGCGGACCGCCGAGGCGACCGGCAAGCCGGGCCTGGAGACAATCTTCTCGGACGTCTACGCCGAACTCCCCGCTCACCTGCGTCGCCAGGGCGAGGCGGCCTTCGACCTGGCCAAGCGCAAGGGCGATGCCTCCTCCGGCGACGGCGCCTTCCCCCTCTGATCCATGAGCACTCTGACCCTGATCCAGGCCGTCAACGACGGGCTCAAGACCGCGATGCGCGAGGACGAGACCGTCCTCGTCCTCGGCGAGGACGTCGGCCCCAAGGGCGGTGTCTTCCTGGCCACCGAGGGGCTGACCAGTGAGTTCGGCAAGCACCGCTGCTTCGATACGCCCCTGTCGGAGGACGGCATCATCGGCACCGCGATCGGCATGGCCGTCAACGGTCTGCGCCCCGTGGCCGAGATCCAGTTCCAGGACTTCATCTTCCCGGCCTTCGACCAGATCGTCAGCGAGGCGGCCAAGCTGCGCTACCGCTCCGGCGGCCAGTACACCGCGCCGATGGTGATCCGCACGCCCTATGGCGGCGGCATTCGCGGCGGGCTGTACCACAGCCAGTCGGGCGAGGCCTACTTCACGCACACGGCGGGCCTCAAGGTCGTCATTCCCTCGACGCCCCATGACGCGAAGGGTCTCCTGCTCGCCTCGATCCGGGATCCGGACCCGGTCCTGTTCCTCGAGCCCAAGGCCCTGTACCGCAGCGTCAAGGGTGAGGTGCCGGCAGGCAGCTACACCGTCGAC
>JAQBVH010000022.1 GCA_027623615.1 Planctomycetota bacterium
GACTCCCCATCCTCCTCGCCCTCACGACCCTCGCCGCCGCCCAGGACTGCCCCTGTGAGCCCGTCAAGGTCGACCCGCACTGGACCGACGACTCCGGCTTTGGCGCCTCGGTCGCGATCGAGGGCGACCGGCTGATCGTTGGACGCATCGGCGCGGGCGAGGGCCGCGTCGATGCCTTCACCCTCGTGAACGGGCAGTGGCAGTTCCACGGCACCGGCTACCCGCCCCCGGGTGACCTCAACGTGAACGGCCTCGGCGACGAGGTCGCGATCGAGGGCGACGTCGTCCTCGCCTCCTCGATCGACGGCTACGGCGCTGCCGCGCGCGACGGGTTGGTCAAGGTCTTCGCCTGGACACCGAGCGGCTTGGACGCCGTCCAGGACCTCGTCTCCACCTCGCCCAAGTACGAGGGTCGCTTCGGCGAGGCCCTCGACATCGACGGCGACGTGATCGTGGTGGGGGCCCCAGGCGAGGGCAAGGACGGCCTCGTCCAGGCCGGCGCCACGTACGTCTTCGAGTGGGACGGCGCGGCGTGGGTGAAGCGCAAGCGCCTGACCGCCGAGGTGCCCGGTACGAACAACGAGTTCGGCATCGACGTGGCTGTCGACGGCGACGTGATCGCCGTCGCGGCGGCGTTCTACCCGGGCGACGTGCACCTCTATCGGCGCGCCGCGAACAACTGGCAGCTCGAGCAGATCCTCACCCCATCGGGCTTCGAGGTCTTCGGCAACGGCGTCGAGGTCCTGGGCGACCACGTGTTCGTCGGTACCAGCGACCAGTCGCGCACCGTCCACGTCTTCCACTTCGACGGCGCGTCCTGGAGCGAGCAGCAGGTCCTCGAGCCCGACTACCAGAGCAGCTTCAACAGCCGCTTCGGCGATCGGATGGAGGCCGAGGGAGACCTGCTCGTCTGCGCCGACTTCGTGATGGACTCCGGCTTCCTTGCCATCGGCGGCGGCGCGCTCGTCTACCGCTGGACCGGCTCCTTCTGGAAGTTCCACACCCGCATCCGTCCCGAGTCGACGACCGAGCTGACCTACTTCGGTGAGGACGCCGCCCTCTCGGGCGACAAGGTCGTGCTCAACGCGCCCCATGCCGATCTCGATCATCCCGAGACCCTGGGCAAGGTGCTCGTGACTCGCATTCCCGAATCGATCGGTACCCAGAGCTGCGGTCCCGCGCAGCCCAACTCATCGGGCAAGCCAGCGCGGCTGCTGATCAGCGGGGAGGCCGACGTGGCAGGCAACTGCCTGCGGCTCGATGCGATCGATCTGCCCGACGGGACCGTGCACGGGTTGTTCCTCGCGTCGCTGACCCCCGGCTTCGTTCCGAACCCAGGGGGCAGCAGCGGCGACCTGTGCCTGGTCGGTCAGATCCTGCGTTTCCAACCTCCCGATGGTGCCTGGAGCGGCGCCGCGGCCCTGTCGGCGTCGATTGATCTCGGAGATCTTCCCCCGCCGCACGACGGCGCCGTTCTGCCGGGCGACACCTGGTACTTCCATACCTGGTTCCGCGACCAGCCCGACCAGACCTCGAACTTCACGAACGCGACCTCGGTCGAGTTCCAGCGACCCGGCCTACGGCGTGATGCGCACCGCCACCGAGGTGGTGCCGCGCTGCACGAGCACGATCGCCACCGCGATCTCGCCCTCGATGCGGAACACGAGGCGCATGTCCGCACCGTCGGCGGGCGCGAACTCCTTGCCGCCCTGGTAGAGCAGCTCACGTTCCGAGCCCAGGCCGTGGACGGTCAGTCGTCCGCCCTCGCCTTGCAGACGCACCTCGATGCGATCGCAGCCGAACTGGTAGTTGCCGACGCAGGCCTCGCGCAGTCCCTCGGGCAGCTGGCGATCGTCGAGACTTCGACTGGGCAGGTCGAACACCTCGCGGCAGAGGTCCCGCTCGAGCGCCCCCAGGTCCAGGTCCTGCGCGTCAGCGACGACGCCGATCGAGAGGTCGAGGTCGGGGTAGCGCGCGGCGTGCACCCACTCGTGGCCGTTGGCTCCGCCGAAGGCGTAGCCGCGTAGCTCGTCAAGGGGCGTGCGCGCCAGGCCGTAGGCGTAGCCCAGCTCGTGGCCGTCGCTCGTGCGATGGACACCGCTCATCTGTGCCCAGCCTCCGCCGCCGAGGGTACGCCCGCTCGACAGGCCGCGCGCGACACGAGCCAGGTCGGCCGCGCTGAGCAGTAGGCGACCGGCGCCGCCGCGGCGGGCGCCCGTCGGGTCCTCGGCCATGCGACCGCCCAGGTCGATCTGCGTACACGCCTCGTCCAGGTCCTCGGGCAGTGACTTCGCGACCCCGCCGTCGGTCACCCCGAGCGCGGGCAGGAGGGTCGCGTCCAGGACCTCGAGCGGAGCGCGGCCCGCGCGGGCCTCGATCACGGCGTTGATCAACATCAGGTTCGAGTCCTGGAACCCTGCGCAGGAACCCGGTGAGCTCTCTAGCCCGATGCCCGCCGCGGCCGACCAGGGGCCTTCGTCTCCCGCGGCCTTCATCGCCGCGAGGAGCGTCTCCGCCGGCGCGAGACCCGAGGTGTGCGTCATCAGGTGGTGCAGGGTCAGCTCGTGACCTTCGACCGTGAAGCCCTGCAAGCTCTTGCCCAGGGGCGCGTGCAGGTCGAGGTCCCCGGTCTGCGCCTCGCGCACCAGGTAGGCGCAGGACAAGAGGTCCATCAGGCAGGCGGCCGGCATGGGGCGCTCGACGCTGGCTGCCGCGTTGCCGCCGAAGTGGATGTGCCCCAGCGCGCCGCTGAACAGGGACTGGTCGCCGAGGTCGATGGCGACGGCGATGCCGTTCACCCTTTCCTGCGCCGCGTAGCGCTCGAGGACCACCTGCAGGCGCGCCTCCAGGTCCTCGTGTGGGGCGGTCGGGGCCAGGGCGAGCACGGTCAGGGCCGGAATCAGGGTCATGGTGTTCTCCTTCTCATCGGAGCGTGCGCGATCGGGGCCATGGGCGACATCAGCCGGAGAGCGCAGAGCTGCGGCAGCAACACTGCGCAGAGACCATGGGTCGCAGGCCGTAGTCACCGATTCCAATGTCAGCCGAGAGCCTGCTGGTCGGGCCCGACCGCCAGACCGAGCACATGTAGACTGGGCGCATGCGCCGCGCCGCCGTCCTCCTCGCCCTGCTCTCGCCCTGGCTCCAGGCCTGCTCCGAGGAGCCCGCGACGACCGTCCGCGACGCGCCGCCGGAGGTGCTGGAGCGCATCGTGAACCAGCGCCTCTACCAGGAGGGTCTGGCGTTGCTCGACGCAGGGGATCTCGAGGGCGCGCGGGCCAAGGCCGCCACCCTCCAGGCCCGCGGCGCGAGCGACGGCTACGAGCTGCTCGCCCGGGCCCACCAGGCAGCGGGGGAGGCCGAGCAGGCCGCGTCCGCCCTCGAGCGCGCCGTCGAGGCCCACCCCGACGACTGGCTGCTGTGGCAGTTCCTGGGCTCGTCCCGCGCGGACCTGCAGGAGTACGACGCCGCCGAGGAGGCCTTCACCCGCGCCGCTCGCTGCGACGGCGCGAACCTGGACTCCGTCACGCTCAGCCGCGCGCTGCTCGCGAGCCGCATGGGTGAGCTCGGCGTCGCGCGCAACCTGGCCGCGCCCCTGATCGTCAGCGAGGACCAGGGCCTCGCGCCGCGCGCGTTCTCCGTCTGGATCGGCGCGCGGGTGGGCCTCGGCGAACCCGCCGCGGAGCTGACCGAGGAGGTCGTCGCGCGCATTCGGGCCTCGGACACGCCCCACGAACGGCACCTCTACTGGGTGCGCGAATTGAGCGGGGAGGTGACCGCGAACGGCCACGCGTGGCTGCTCAGCCTGCACGGCAAGGCCAGCCCGACCCTAAAGCGCGAGGGCATCCTCGGCGGCTACGGCAAGGCCGAGGTCGTGGCGGACACCCCCGAGGCCGCGGCGGCGATGGTGCGGCGGCTCGTGTCCGAGGAGCGCTTCGTCGAGCTGGACGTCCAGGAGTCGCAGGACCTGGGCCCGCGCGCCGAACTGCCCTCGGGCGTCTACACCCTCGAGCCGTTCCAGCCCTACGGCACTGGCGCGGGGCGCTGACCACAGAACCCACACCCGGCTCCGTCCTTCCCTGGCTGACAGCCAGGGCCCAATCGGGGATCATGCTGACGTGAGCACCCAAGCGCCCCACGTTCCGATCCTGCGCCTCGGACAGGAGTACACCAGCCTCCAGCAGAACGAGCTGCGTTCGCCCCGCACCGGCGAGGTGATGGCACGCATCTCCCAGGCCAACCCGGGCATGGTGCGGCGCGACCTCTCGCGCCGCCAGCGGGCGGCCGCCGCGAGCCTGCGCGCGATCCCCTTCACCGAGCTGCTGAAGCGTATCGAGGAGGCCGGCCACCACTTCAGCGAGGGCAGCCTGCCGATCTCCACCGGCGGCGAGACCCAGTCGGCCGACGACTACGTCGCCGCGCTCTCGGAGACCAGCGGCCTCCCGCACGTGCTCTGCCGCCGCAACATGGCCAAGGTGCGCAGCGTCTTCGACGAGATGCCGCGCATCCTCGACGGGCTGACCCGCGGCATGGACCTCGAGGTGCTCGCGGCCGGCATGGGCGAGCAGGGGGGCGTGCCGGTCAGCTACGCGCCGACGTCCGACACCCTCGGCGTGATCCTGCCGAGCAACTCTCCGGGCGTGAACTCGATCTGGATGCCGGCGATCGCCTTGCGCACCGCGGTGGTGCTCAAGCCCGGCCGGGAAGAGCCCTGGACGCCCCTGCGCGTCGTGCGCGCCTTCGAAGCCGCGGGCATCCCCTCCGCAGCCTTCGGCTTCTACCCGACCAGCCACGAGGGCGCGGGCTCGATCCTCGACCTGTGCGGCCGTTCGCAGCTCTTCGGGGACGCGCAGACCACCGCGCCGTGGAAGCTCGACCCGCGCGTCGAGGTGCACGGCCCCGGCTACAGCAAGGTCGTGATCGGCGAGGACGTCGTCGACCAGTGGCGGGACTTCCTGCCCGTGCTCGTGAGCAGCGTGGCCGACAACGGCGGTCGCTCCTGCATCAACTGCTCGACGATCCTCACCCCGCGTCACGCGGACGAGATCGCCGAGGCGCTGGCGATCGAGCTGGCTGCGATCGAGCCCAGGAGCGCGAGCGACCCGGAAGCGAAGCTCTCCGCGTTCGCGAACCCCCTCGTCGCCGAGTGGATCGACGGAACGATCGAGCGCAACCTGGACGAGGGCGCGCGCGACGTGACCGCCGCGCACCGCGACGGCCCGCGCCGGGTCGAGTTCGATGGCGCGACCTACCTGCGCCCGACCCTCGTGCGCGCCGAGCCGTGCCACACCCTCGCCGGCACCGAGTTCCTGTTCCCCTTCTCCGCGGTGGTGGAGGTGCCCCGCGAGCACCTGGTCGAGGCGATCGGCCCGAGCCTGGTGGTCACCGCGCTGACCAAGGATCCCGCCTTCCAGGCTGAGCTCCTGGCCAGCCGTCACATCGAGCGCCTCAACTTGGGACCGGTGCCGACCAGCAGGGTCGATTGGGACCAACCCCACGAGGGGAACCTGTTCGAGTTCCTCTACGCCCGCCGCGCGATCAAGGCCGTCGCGGCCTGGTAGGGGTCGGAAGGGCAGGAGAGTTCATCGGACCTTCACGAGCCGCTACATGCGGCGGCCGTGAATCCCCGTAAATTGAGGCGATGACACACCCGGCGCGACACCTCTCGGACCTGGTCACCGAACGACGATCCCTGCTCAAGGCCGGCGGGCTCCTGGCCGTGAGCGCAGCGAGCCCGGTCACCTTCGGCGCCCTGCTGCCCAGGGCCAAGTCGAGCCTGGCCTACGCGTCCCTGCCCCAGGTCATCGGCCTCGACCACGAGGTCGCGCACGGCTACCGCGCCCGGGTCTTGATCAGCTGGGGTGATCTGATCGATCCGAAGGCCCTGCGCGAGAGCGGAGGCAAGTCCAGGTTCAACCCCACCAAGCTCGACGCCGAGGGACAGAAGCGCCGCTTCGGAACGAGCAACGACTTCCTCGCCTTCCTGCCGCTTCCGCGGGGGTCGCAGAACTCGAGCCGCGGCCTGCTCTGGTCGAACCACGAGTACCCGGCCCCGGTGATGATGTTCGCGAAGTCCACGCAGAGCGCCGAGCAGGTGGCGATCACCCAGGCCGCGGTCGGCGGCAGCGTGATCGAGGTCGAGCGCGGTGGGAACGGGGACTGGAGCGTCGTCGCAGGCAGCGCCCGCGCGCGCCGCGTGCACGTGGGCACGCGCATGGGCTTCGGCGGCCCGGGCGCGACCTCCAAGAAGCTGCAGCTCACCGCGGACCCGGGCGGCGGTCACCCCTACGCCGACTGCGGCACCCTCGGCAACTGCGCTGGCGGCAAGACGCCCTGGGGCACGATCCTGAGCGGGGAAGAGAACTTTCAGTCGTACTTCGGCAACGGGCCTGAGGACTACGAGCCGGAGACGAAGGAGGGCGAGGTCAACATCAACTTCGACTCGAAGGGTGGCTGGGTCACGGGCTCGTACGGATGGGAGAAGCACGACGAGCGCTTCGACCTCTCCAAGAACAGCGACGGACCCTGTCGCTACGGCTGGGTCGTCGAGGTCGATCCGTATTCCCCCGGCTCGATCCCGGTCAAGCGCACCGCGCTCGGCCGCATGAAGCACGAGGGCGCGACGACCACCGTGACCCGCGACGCGGACGGGAAGGCGCGCGTCGTCGTCTACACGGGCGACGACCAGATCGATGCGTGCCTGTATCGCTTCGTGTCCGAGCCGACCGAGGATCCGAGCGACCCGGTCGCGAATCGCGACCTGCTCGACCGTGGCGTGCTCAGCGTGGCGCGCTTCGACCGCGAGGGCGTGACCTGGGTCCCGCTCGTGGCCGGCGAGGGCGAGCTCGCCAAGCACACGCAGTTCGCCAGCCAGGAGGACGTCGCGCTCCGCACACGCGAGGCCGCGCGCGCCGTCGGCGCGACGCCGATGGATCGGCCCGAGGACGTGGAAACCAACCCGGTCAACGGCCGCGTCTACGTGGCCCTGACCAACCACTCCGGGCGCTCCAAGGCCAACGCCGCCAACCCGCGCGAGAAGAACAAGCACGGGCACATCCTCGAGCTCTACCCGCCGCCCGGATACGGCGAGGCCGCGGACCACACGGCGGATCGCTACCAGTGGACGTTCCTGCTGCTCGGCGGGGACCCCTCCCAGCCGGACAGCGGCGCGGTCTTCCACCCCGACTCGGAGGCCTGGCTGTCCTGCCCCGACAACGTGGCCTTCGACCCGCTCGGTCGCCTGTGGATCGCGACCGACCAGGGCGGCAACCAGGCCAAGAACGGCATCCCCGACGGCATCTACACCATGGACGTGGACGGAGCCGGGCGTTGCCTCGCCAAGCTGTTCTTCGCGGGCCCGATCGGCTGCGAGGTGTGTGGACCCGAGTTCACGCCCGACGGCTCGACCCTGTTCGTGTCGGTGCAGCACCCAGGCGACGGGACCGGCATGACCTACCTCGAGCCCGCGACCCGCTGGCCGGACTTCGCCAGCGACCTCCCGCCGCGTCCGTCGATCGTGGCGATCGGCTACGAGAAGGACCGGGGCCGGGTGCTGGGGGAGGAAGAGTAGGCGCTCGCGCTCGGGTGCATGCACCGGGACGACGCCGGTGGGGCAGTGGCGGCTGACGGGTCCCGGTTCCCGTAACGTCGCGTGTGGCGCACGACGACCTCAATTTGTCGTCAATGGCTCCCTGCTCCTTCAACGTGGAGATCAGTTCGTTGACGAAGTCCGCGTACGCATACGATACGTCTGATGTGTCCTCAGTGCTGGTCGTTTCACGACCTTCCGTCTGGATAACCCGCAACCGATGCCTGTCGCGAGCAACGCTCACCAGCGATACCGCGATGGAAAGGACTCCCAACGCCACGGCTGCGGAAAGCGCAATAATTGCGATCATACCGAACCTCTCTTCGTCTATCGGGTCCGCGACGATTGGTAAAGTCCGGACAAACCTACTCCAAATGATACCAGAAGCAGGCTCCATGAGAGAATTGTAAGACATTTTTCATCAGGTCTGTTTCCGCCGCTGATCAAACCCAACACGGCAACGTATGAAACCGATGCCAGCCCGATAATCAGGAAGTTTGAGAGAACGACCGTCAGTTTTGCCCCGCGATGTGTTGTCTCACGGTCGAGAATGGCTTCAAGCAGAGGGCCCAACGTGCTGCCGGAAATCGCCGACGCGATCAGGAGCAACTCACCATTCAGGCTTACATCGCGTATGCCGGTGTGAATGGATTCGCCGCCGAGCGTCATCAAGAGCAACCGCAGCCCGATGGGGAGTGTCGCGCCTAAAACGCTGAACAGAATCCAAAAGCAGTAGCGCGGAAACATGATCGTAAACCGCCTGTTGTTTCCACCGATTACTTCGACAGGTTCGAGTGTGCCCAGTCGCCGAACCCGACGGTATGGTCGCTCGTCGGCTGATGGGCGTACCGTACGGGGAGTTCTTCGCCCAGAAACGACTCCAACTTGCCCCGCAGGTGTTTCACGATGGAGGGGTTCGCATCGGCGACGTTCGTCGTTTCGTCGGGGTCTTTGCGCGTGTTGTAGAGGCGTGTGTCGGGGTCTTCCCGCATCGTATTGACGATCAGGTTCCACCGCTCGTCGCGCACGGCTGCGAACTGTCCCCACGCCGTCATGACCTCGTTCCGCAGCCCCACATCGCCCTTGAGCAGTGGGATCAGGTCGTACCCGTGCAACTGCTCGTGCTCCACCCCGAACAAACTCAACAACGTCGGAGCGACATCGACGCTCTGGACAAGTTCGCCGATCTGTTGTCCGTTCAACGACTCCTCCGGGTGGCGCACCCAGAAGTTCAGCCGCGTGTTGTAGGGGTGCATCGCGCGGGGGCTTTTGCCGAACTGTGTCTTGTCCATCAGTTCGGTGCCATGATCGGACAGGAGGACGATGGTGGTGTCGTCCCACAGTTTCAGGTCGTTGAGCAGCGTCAGGAAGTAGCCGATCCACTTGTCGAGAAACGTGATGTAGCCGTAGTAGAGCGCCTTCGTTCGTTCGATTTCGAGTTCCGTCAACTTGCGGAAGCCTTGCACCATCTGCGGATAGATGAAATCGCGCACGTCGTCCGCCGGGTCCGGTATGAAATATTGGTCGGCGAAGTAGGTGGGCGGGTCCCAGTGTTCGTGGGGTGTGAAGGATTCGATGTGCAGGTAGAAGGGGCGGTTTTCAAGATTATCCTGTATCCACCGCGCCGCCGAACGGAACACCTTCGCCGCGAGATAGTCTTCCTCCGACTGGCGGTCGAGCATATTCAGCAGGTATTTCGCCATGCCGGGACGCGCCTCGGGCGTCGCAATCTCGTCTGGGAGGTGTTTCGCCATGTCGATCTTGGAGAGGGGTCCCGTCCGTTGGCTGTCGGATTCCTGCCCGCGAATGAAGTCGTACCCCAAGAAGCCGCGCATGAAGTTCATCGTCGGCTTGTGGAGGTGGTAGAGGTCGCCGACCCACCCGGTCATCACGCCTTGCGGGACAAGCCGCTCCGCGACGGTGGTGTGACCCGTCGGCATCGCGTGCCAGCCGTGCAGGTTGGGCGTCGAGCCGCGGTCGTCAATCGTGTAGCGCCAGGGGTAGGAGCGCATCCCGGTGTACATGTTGCGACGCATCGGGACGGTCGGGAGCCCTTCAGCCCACGCATTCGTGAAAACGCTGCTCATCTGTCGGAGCGTGTCGAGATTGGGAGTGTGAACGGCGTCGCGCCACGTATGATCGAGTATGTCGGCGCGCAGGGTGTCGCAACAGATGACGATGACGTTCATGTGGGCGCGTGTTTCCTCTGAACTCGTGGGGGAAGGCGAGGGTGTGCCTGCGTGAGCATCATACGCGGTACGGCGGCTCTCATCAACCTGAGTTCGTATGTGATTCTGGGCGGGGGGTCAGCGTGATCGGCGGTAAGCGATGTCTCGCGGCAGGATTCATTATTTGATGCCGAATTCGCGCTTTATTTCCTCATGCGAGATGATTTCATCATCATCTTCACACTCCGCTAGTGCGGCGAGTTCGTCTTCCGTCGGGTCTTCTTCGGGCACATGACGCAACGCCTCGACAAACTCCTCGAACGTCCGCGTCGTCAGCGGCTTCAGCAGTTCCTCAGCCTTGAACAACGCGGATTCCGGTATCCGGTCAATCATGTCGTGCAGATGTTTGCGGTTCGTTGTTGTCATTGTGTGGCTCCAATTGGTTAACATCGACAGAATACCCGATGTACCGCGCCGCCGACAAACAGCGCCCCCCGCGTAGACAGCGCCCCCCGAACACGCCTACAATTCCCTCGACACACCGAACAACGGTTAACCCATCAAACAAGGAACCGCCCGCCCATGCCCGTCGTCAACCCGCACCTGATCGTCGAACTCTACGAGGGATGGGGCTACAGCGGCAAACGCGCCGTCCTGATGCGCCCCGTGCCGCACCTCGACGAGATCGGCATGATGGATCGGGTCTTTTCGGTGCGGGTGTTCAAGGGACCCGGCTACCGCATGTCGCCGAACGTGAAGGTCGTGCTGTACGACCAGCCGATGTTTCAAGGCAATCGGCTCGCGCTCGGACCCGGCGCGTACCCGAACTTGCAGGACGTTGTGAAACGGTTCCGCACGGTGCAGTCGATCCAGTTTGAATCGGTGATGGACACCGGAGGACCCGAATGGGGCGAAATCCCCGTCATCATCGAGGTGTACGCCGGGGCGAACTTCACCGGGCGCAAGGCGACCATCATCCGCGACATGGCGGACGCTCACACCATCGGCGGCAACAACATTATCTCCTCGTTCAAGATTTACAAGGGACCCAACTTCCCCAAACAGGGCGCGCGCGTCACCTTTTACGAGGGGCTTGATTTCAGCGGCACGGCGTTGCCGATCATGATGGGGCCCGCCGACTACGTCAAATCGTTTCCCGACCTGAAACTGCTGCCGCAAAGTTTCGACAACCGCATCTCCTCCATCCAGATCGAAGGGTGGACGGAGAAGACGCAGTTCGACACGCGGATCTTCGAGGACGCCTTCGACGGCGAGACACTCGCGCAGGGGTGGGAGTGGGTCGATCCGAACGGCGGCGGCGATTGGCGGTCGGAACAGGGGTTTTTGCGGATGAACGTCGAGTCGGGACAGGACTTGTGGTTCGGGGCGAACTACGACGCGCCTCGACTCATCCGGCAGATGACGGGCGACTTCGCCATCGAAACGCGCTTGCCTGTCGAGGCGGCGTTGAAGGAGCACGGCGGGCTGCTCGTGTGGAAGAACGAACATCGGTTTTTACGCATCGACAAAACGTGCGGCGCCCATGCGTGGGGCGGAGACGTGCGGTTTGAACGGCATCAGTGGCGCACGTCGGAGTTGTTGGGGCGAGGCGCGGGGATGCGGAACGCGAATAACCTCTACCTGCGGTTGGAACGGAACGGCGACGTGTTCACCGGATTTGCGAGCGAGGACGGGCAGAAGTGGCTCTATTGTGGCTCGACGGTGATGGGGATGTCCGAGCCCGTCCACGTCGGGCTGTACGCGCTCGCCCCGGGCAACGTGCCGCCGACGACGACACGTTTCGACTTCTTCCGCGTCTACCGCCGCAAGCGCGATGTGGCGTTGGAACAGCGCGAACAGGAACGCTTCCGTCGGCAGGAGCAGACGTGGCAGTACCGCCGCTTCATCCGCGAACTGTAAGGAACCCTCTTGTCTGTCCCTCCGACATCCGACGAATCCTCCGAGCCGACGCATAACTGGCGGTTCGGCGCGTTGTACTTCCTCTCGTTTGCGGCGATTGCGCTGCCCGGCATCTACCTGAACCTGTTCCTCGAACGGCGCGGCGTCTCGAAAATCCAACTGGGGATGCTCGGCGCGATGGGCGCGTGGGTCGGGGCGTTTGCGCCGATGTTCTGGGGGTTCGTCAGCGACCGGATACAACGCCGCAAGCCGCCGATCATCGTGATGCACTGGGCGACGGCGTTCCTGCTGCCGCTGATCTACGTATTCGGCGACAGGTCGTTCTGGTGGCTTGCGTTGTTATATGTCGCGTTCATCTTCTTCTTCCGCCCCGCCATTTCGCTGACGGACGCTTGGTCGCTGAACCACGTCGAACGGACGGGCGGCGACTACGGTCATGTGCGGATGTGGGGTTCGTTCGGGTTCGCCGCGCCGTTGTTGGCGTCGTTGTTTCTGCTGCGCGGGTCGAGCGTGTCGGACGCGAGCGCGTTGTTGCCCGTGTTCATCGGATTTTGCGCCTTTCGCGTCCTCTCCGGCTTCTTCACAATGACGATGCCGGACGAACCGATCACGGGCGCGCGCCCCAAGATGGAGTGGCGCGCGCTGCGACCGTACCTGCACCCCTTTGCGCTGACGTTCTTCTTCGCGGCGTTTGCGGGAAGTTTCCTGTTCAACCCGTATTACACGTTTTTCAGCATCTACCTCGACCAGATCGGGATTGCCGACCGCTACAAGGGCATGTTTTGGGTGGTCGCGGTGGTGGCGGAGTCGGGGTTGATCGCCGTGTCGGGGGCGTTTTTGAGGCGGTTTGGGCGCGTGCCGCTGCTGGTGACGGGGATCGCGGCGATGTCCGCGCGGTTGTTCATCTACGCGGCGACACCGTCTTGGCAGATCGTCCTCGTGACGCAGACGCTGCACGCCTTCACGTTCGGCGGGTTTCACGTCGCGGCGATGCAGACGATTCAGCGGATCACGCCGCCCGCGTTTCGAGCGTCGGGGCAGACGATGTACACGTCGCTGATGGGCGTCGGCGGGATATTGGGCGGGATGATCGGGGGCATCATCGCCGAAGAGTATGGGATTCCGTACCTGTTCCGCGTGTTGGCGATTGCGGCGGCGGGCGTGTCCGTTCTCGTGATGATCGGGTTCACCGTGTTTCGGGAAGACACGCCGTTGGCGGCGACTGCCGACACGGAAAACGACGGTTAACACGCTTTCCGGGTGTTCACCCCCAACATCCAATGGGCATCGGGGTTTGCGGCGATTTTAGGCTCAAAATAGTGTTCACTTGAGCCCACTTGTGTTAACTGGGTGCAACTCTTGGATACACCATCTGTATTGGAAGCCTCGTTATTATAATTATAA
>JAQBVH010000023.1 GCA_027623615.1 Planctomycetota bacterium
TTGTACCACTTGAAATGGAACACCCAGGGCCCTTCGGCGGAGTCATAGTCCACCTGGAACGTGTCGAGCTCGTTGCCCCGTTTCGCGCTGTTCCTCACCGTGCGCTCCGGAGGCGAGATCGACGGGTTCGAGATCGTCTTGTAGAGGTTCTCCCAACCACGCCGTTCCGCGGAGCGCCTGAAGGCCGCGATCTTCTTCGCGGGACCGTTGTCCTCCTTTGCCATGAAGCCCTTGATGCGCTCCTCGTCTCCGGAGTTCCAGGCCTGCGTGAACGCCTCGACGCGATCGTTCAGCCTGGGCGGATTGACGCTGAGCTCGAACACGTACCAGCTCTCCTCGGCCGCCTGCCACTGCCAGGCGAGGAAGACGAACTCGTCCTCTGCCAGCTCGTGCAGGGAGGCTCCGAGCTTGGCATACCGAGCGCCCAGGTCCTTGGTATCAGGAGTCAGCGTCGAGCTGAACTCCTGCGTGCCATCGAGCCAGCCGCGAACCTCCGCGAGGGCCTCGAGCTGGGCCTGGTAGCCGATGCGTCGATCGGGATGGATCATCAGGCCGAGCGCGACGATGTCGCCCCGCGCCCACAGGTCCGCGAAGGTGTCCGCGACCTTGGCCAGGTCGGCCTCCCCCTTGGCCGGGTGCACCGTCGAACGGCCACCGCCCGTGGTCATCCCGGCGCTCTTGTTGCCCAGCGCGAAGTAAGCCGCGCCGCCGAGGACGAGGGCGCCCACCACGACCCACATGGCGATGTTCGGGCCCGGCTTGGCAGGCGCCCGCGTTCGCTCCGAGCTTCTCGTCGCTGAACGGGTCCCCGCCTCGCGAGCCGGGGTAGTCTTCGGCGCCGCCGTGGCGTCGACGCTGACGGTCCCTCCGCAGGCCTTGCACGGGTACGTCCGGTCGGCAGACGGGACGCGGTACTTCTTGCCGCATCCGTCACACATTGCGCTATGAGTCTCACTCATGGCATTGGAGTCTAGTCCTAGCGGGCAAGCTCGAATCCGGGGACCTGCCGGGCCGCCGCCCCGCGGTTAGCATCTGCGCTGCCTGACCCCATGCCCCGCCCCCTCCAATTCCTCGGCCGACAGCTACTCGACCTGCTCCTCGGTGTCCTCGTCACGGTCGCGATCTTCCTCGTGGTCGAGGGCGCCTTGCGCATCGCGGGCCATGGCGGCGCGGAGGTACGCGCCCCGCGCCACCTCGCGGCTGGTTTTGACAAGAACGCGCGCATCTTCGAGCCCGACACCGAGGTCGAGGGCGGCTGGCGCAGCCGCTTCTCCCACGCCCAGTCGAAGGAGCTCGCGATCCGGCCCAAGGGCGACGCGACCCGCGTGCTGCTCTTCGGCGGCTCGAACACGGCGGGTTTCCCCGCGCGCGTCCTGCAGGACGAGCTGAACGCGAAGAACCAGGGCAAGTACGAGGTCGTCAACCTCGGCCGCGCCGGCTACGGCAGCACCCGCGTCGCGATCCTCTTTCGCGAGGCCATCGAGGTCCTCGAGCCCGACCTCGTCGTCCTCTACTCCGGGCACAACGAGTTCGTCGAGAAGAGCTTCGCGATGGACCTCGAGGCAGCGTGGGACAACGCGCTCGTCGCCAGGCTGGCTGGCCTGCTCGAGTCGACGGTGACCGGCCGGCTCCTGACCGAGGCCCTGCGCGAAGAACCCGACGACACGGGCGCCTACTCACGCCTCGACCAGTGGGAGGCCGAGTACCAGAAGTTCGAGCAGGTTCCCAGCGAGCAGACCGCGGCCGTCTGGGACGCCTACGAGGAGAACCTGCGCTACATGTGCGCGCTGGCCGGCGAGCACGGGGTTCCGCTGCTCCTGTGCGCGCCGGTCTGGAACCGCTTCTCGGCGCCGCGCATCGACACACCGCACGAGGGTGTCGACGAGGCAGCCATCTCGGCCGGGCGCAAGCTGCTCGTCCGCGCCCGCAAGAAGTACCCCGCGCAGCTGAAGGCGCTCCTGCCCGAGAAGGACAAGGACCGCGTTCACATCTTCGACTTCGGCCGCAAGAACACGACGCGCACGGACGGCTCGCGTGAGGAGCCCCTGCCCGGGCTGCGTCCGTCTGTCGGGTGGCTCGAGGCGCAGATCCCGGGCTTCGAACGTCACCGCCATTGGGAGCCCAAGGTGCGCGCGTGGTACCAGGCCTTGGCCTGGCTCCACGGCGAGCGCAGCGAGGCAGAAGCGCAAGCGCTCGAGGCGGCCAAGAACCTCCTGGGCCAGACGGCCAAGGAGCTGCCCACCTCGGCGATCGTTACCTACGAGCTGGGCCTCGTGCGCTACGCGCTCGGGGAGCGCGGCCCGGACGTGACCCAGCTCTTCTGGCGTGCGGCCGAGCTCGACCGTGCGCCGCGCAAGGCCAACCCGTCCAGCAACGCACGCGTCCTCGCGGTCGCCGCGGACTTCGACACGGTCACGCTGCACGACTCCGACGCCCGCTTCGTGGAGGGCAGCGCCGACGGCCTCGTCGGTTGGGAGTGGATGGTCGATCACTGCCACATCAGCTCGGGCGCCGGCAAGATGCTGATGCAGGACTTCGCGAACGTGCTCGTGACCCTCGGGAGGACGAAGCATTGAAGCGCTTGCTGCGTTTCCTCTGGCGCCACCCGCTGGTGTGGATCGTGCCCGTGCTGACGTACGGCGTGCTGCTGGTCTACCTCGTCCAGAAGCTCGCGAGCGCTCCGCAGGACGCGTTCATCTATCGGATCTAGACGAGCGACCGGTCCTCTACTCGACGAGGACCAGCTCGCAAGCGACTGCCCAGCGCTCGAGGTACCACTCTTGAGCCACGCGGGATGGTCCTCCGTCGCTGCCACTATGGCCTGGGCCGCGGAAAGCACCGAGCGGTCCTGGCCCCTCCCTTGCCCAGTCCCGCGGGTCCAGCAGACCCGTGATCCGGTGCAAGGCGCCGAGCACGACCGCGCGCCGGTGCAGGCTCGCCGTCGGGCGTTCGAGCTCCTCGAGGAGGAACGGGACTGCGGGCATCCCGAGCTCCACGATGCGGTCCATGCGGCCTTCGAACCGCACGGGTCGCTCCCAGAGTGCGTCGAGCGTACTCCAGACTTTCTCGTCGACCTCAGGCGAGCGCTTCACGACCACCGGTGTCCACTCCAAGCTCAGGACCTGGCTCTCCGCCACGGGCCTGCATCCCTCGTGCCACGGGTGCGTGAAGAACCGCTCCGCGCTCCCGAACTGGATGCGGAACGATGTCCGACCGGAGCGGAGGGGGAACTGCAACCGGTCGAGATTGATGTTGGCCACGTCGGGGTCGCCCTCTTTTCGGAGCGCAGGAGCTCGCCCGCCTCGAGGAGAACTTCGACCGGACCCGTCGACTTGTAGAAGGCGGTCCTCTCGGGCATCCACCCCCAGTCATGGACGGGCCCAGCAGGCTGGGCGCGGAAGCTCCAGGAGCTCAGGCCGTACCCGCCGACCTCAACGGTGCACGGCAAGTCCTGCTCGTCGACGTTGCGCAGGGTGACCAGGATCTCGGGAAGCTCGGGGAAGGGCAGCTGCCAACTTCGATCCCCAAGGACTTCGACCTGCACAGGATCCGGCCGCCCCTGCAAGCGCCGCCAGTGCGTGAGGGCTTCGATCGTCGGCAAGGCGCCGGGGTCCTTGGAGAGCCGGGCACCCGCGACCCCCTTGGGGCACCCGGCTGGAGGGTGGGACTGCGACTGACGCTGGGGCGCGACCTCGGGCTCCGAACTCTGAGGTACCTCCTCGTCAATCCACACCCATACCGCGGCCAGAACAGCGAGGCTGATGAGGCTGGACAGGACGTTGCCACGCCGCGTGGTCATGACGCCAACCTACAGCAGTACCGAGTCAGACGCCCGGTGGCGGGACCGCCGCCACGAAGTGCCGCACCAGGCCCGTCGCCCAGGCCCGGATCCCTGCCCCCAGACGACGCGCGCGGCACCAACCAGGGTTGGTACGGCACTTCTTGGCGGCGGGACCGCCGCCGGGCGTCTGACACCGCACGGACTAATAGACGCCCTCGATGATCGCTTCCTTGTTCTCACGGAACGGGCTCACCTCGGCCACGCCGTCCCAGGGGTACTGGGGGATGGGCTCGCGGCGGATGGCCTCGTCGCGCTCGAGGAAGCGCGGCAGGAAGAGCTCCTGGGTGAGCGTGGTCAGCTCGACCCGGCCCCACTCCTCGTAGGGCACGAGCTCGGTCGGGTTCGCCGGATCGACCACGCGCAGGACGGCACGCGGCTGCGGGGCGTAGTAGGTGATCGAGTAGCGCTCGTCGAGGGGCGCGTGGGCAGCCAATCCCATCAACGTGTTGCCGTAGGTCGGCACGAAGGCCACGCGACCCTCGAGGACCTCCTCGACGATGAAGCGCGTGGTCTGCGGGTCCATCGTCGTGCCGCCGCAGAAGACGCCCTTCACGCCCGCGTCGGCGATCGAGGTGCGCTCGGCCATGGCCTCGAGCAGCTTGGGCGTGGTGAACAACGCGTCGACCTTGCGCTTGCGCAGCAGGTTCATGGCCTGGTCGACGACGTGGTCCATGTAGGCCTTCGCCTGGGCGCCCTGCCCGCTCGCGATCAGCTTCTTCACCCAACGCGGATCGAGGTCCACGAAGTAGCAGGAGCTGCCGCGCACGTTGGCCAGGTACTCGATCGCGAGGCGCAGGCGCCGCGGACCGGTCGGGCCGACCATCAGCCAGTACCCGCCCGGCGGGAAGGCGGCGTCGTCCAGGGTCTCGGAGAACTGGGCGTAGTCGATCTTGTAGTCGTCCCAGCCGACGCGCTGCTTGGGCAGGCCGGTCGTGCCGCCCGTCTCGAAGATCGTGAAGGGCCGACCGGCGTAGGCGCGCGGGATGAAGCGCTCGTGGGGCTCGGTGCGCAGCAGCTCCCCGTCGAAGTTGGGGAAGCGCAGCAGGTCCGCGAAGCCCTGCACCTCCTCGCGCGGATCCCAGCCCGCCTGCGCAGCCCAGTCGAGCCAGTGGGGCGTACCGGTGTCCGGCGAGAAGTGCCACGCGACGATCTCGCGCGTGTGCGCGTCGAGCTGCTGGACCGCTGCCTCTACCGAAGTGGCGCGGGGGGGTGCAGAAGGAAAGACTTCCGGCATCAGGCTTCCTCGGGGCGCATGAAGTAGCGGTCGACCACGTCCTTGGGGGGCGGCTTGGTGAGGAAGGAGACCCCGACCAGGGTCACGACCGAGACGATGAACATGAGCGTGACCGGCATGATGCCCTCGACCGCCAAGAGGCTATCGCCCTCGCCGCTCATCAGGAAGCTGATCAGGTAGTCCCCGTCGGCTTCCTTCGGGCGGTTGATCAGGCCCTCGTAGAAGAAGTAGCCCCAGGTCGACATCGTCGCCAGGACGCAGGCGATCGCGCCGGCCTTGGTGACGCGCCGCCAGTAGATCGCGGCGAAGACCAGCGGGAACAGGGCCGCGAAGCCGCTGAAGCACCAGACCGCGAGGTCGAAGATGTGCGGCGGCGGGAAGAAGGTCAGGCCGTAGACGACGCCGACGATCGCCACGATGAAGAGGCGCCCCATCAGGATCTTCTGCTTGTCCGTGAACTTGTCCTCGCCCGCGATGTGGATCGCGATGTCGTGGGTGAACATCGTGCCCAGGCAGACGAACTGGGAGTCCAGGGAGGACATGATCGCCGCCAGGATGCCCGCGGTGAGCAGACCGATGATGACCGGGTCCTTGACCAGCTCCGCGACCATGTTGGACAGCACCGCGTTCGAGTTGGGCGTCCTGAAGTCAGCGATGCCGGTGGCCCACGTCCCTATCAGGATGCAGGGCACCCACACGATCATGATGAAGATCGGGTGGCAGACCACGGACAGCTTGAACGTCTTGGCGCTCTTGGCGGTCAGCCAGTGCTGGAACAGGTGCGGGAACATCCCGACCGAGAGCGGCACCAGGGCGTAGGTCAGGAACTGCCCGTAGCCGATCCGGTTGGTGCGCGAGAGGTGCTCTGGGTTCCGATCAGCGACCGCCTGGCTCGCGGCCTCCATGCCGCCCAGGGAGTCGGAGATCAGCACGAACGCCACCACACCCATGACCATGAAGATGATCGTCTGGAACGCATTGGCCCAGGCCGCGCCGCGGATACCCCCGAAGAAGATGTACCAGAGCACGACGCCGCAGACGACGAGCCCGGTCAACCAGGCAGGCACGGCTCCGAGGAACACCACGGACTCGTCGATCGGGGTGGCCGGGATGTCGCTGGGTTGGAAGGTCCCGGGGAACATCCCCTTGGTCATGCCCTTCATCACCGTGCCCGCGCCCAAGAGCCCGATGAGCAGGTACGGGATCACGAGCCCGACCAGCACCGGGAAGAGCAGGTACCCGAGGAAGTCCGACTGGAAGCGGTCCCTAAAGAACTGGATCTGGGTGACGTAGTTGTTGCGCTTGCCGATGGCCCACAGGCGGATGCCGATCAGGAAGAACACGAGCGAGTGGATCAGGGCCGAGGAGCTGGCCATCAGGCCATAGACCCCGATGCCCAGGTCGTAGGACTTGCCCGTCGACCCGACCAAGGCGAAGGCGGTCATCGTCGTGCCGAACACGCTCATCAGGAGCAGGAAGCCCCCGATCGAGCGGCCGGCCGCGAAGTAGTCGCTGCTCGTTCCGCGGAACAGGGCCTTGGTGACGAAGCCCAGGCCCATCAACAGCCCCAGGTAGCCGAGGATGATCCACAGGGGCGTCTTGGAGACGACCGCGACCGCCTCCTGCATTGCGAACTGCGTAGTCAGGAGAGTGCTCACAGGGAGTCCTCCTCACCCGAGAAGGGATCGGTCGCCATGCCCGCGGCCTGCTGCAGGGGCATGCCGCCCTCGGTCGCGGGCGTCGGGGGTGGCTCGTTCGCGTCCGCCCAGGCCTCGATCTCCTTGGGCCAGGCGAAGGTAACCGCCAGGAACCAGACGAGACCGCAGGCCATCGAGAAGCTGGCGTGGAACGCGAGTCCGATCGGCAGGAAGCCGAACAGGAGCGTCTTATCGTCCCAGAACCAGATGTCGAAATGAACGATCGCCAGAGCGATGACAAGGAACCAGACGACGTTGCGCATGCGCTACTTCTTCTCCTCGCTCTCGTCGGAGCCAGCGCTCTCGGCGATCGCGAACAGGTGCGTGTGGGTTGCGACGTACAGCACGCCGTTGGCGGCGATCGGTGACGAGTAGACCGGCGAGGTCATGTCGACCTCGACCACGCTGTCCTTCGCGTACTCGCGGCCAGCCGGGATGATCGTCAGGTACCCGTCCTCGTTGCCGATGTAGACCTTGCCGTCGGCGACCAGGGGCGAACCCCAGATGTGACCCATCGTGTCGTGGCGCCAGACCAGCTTGCCGGTCTTGGCCTCCATGCAGTACACGAAGCCGGAGTAGTCGGCCGTGTAGAGCAGGCCGTCGACCAGGGCCATGGAGGACAGCGAGCGGTTGATCTCGTCGTAGCTCCAGACGATCTCGCCCTTCTGGGCGTCGATGCAGACCATGTTGCCGACGCCCTCGCCGTGCTCCGGGTCCTGCCCGATGACCGCGTAGACGAACTTGCCGTCCACCATTGGCGTGCCGAGCACCTCGCTCGGGCCGCCGCGGGTGGCGTACTTGAGCTTCTTGCCGTCCTGCTCGCGGTAGTGGGCCGGGTTGGCGTCGATGCGCCAGAGCTCCTCCAGGACCGGGTAGCCGTCCTCGTCGGTGGTCGGCGTCGGCGAGAAGGCGTGCATCCAACCGCTGGGACCGCCGAAGATGGCCATCTCGAGCTCGCCCTCCTTCAGGTAGGCGGGCGAGGTCCAGTTGGCGTGGAAGATGTCCTGGGACAGGCCCGACTGCTCCTCGGCCACCAGCTCGCCGGTGTTCTTGTCGACGACGATCAGGCAGGGCGCGAAGGGCGCCGGCGTCTCGACGTGGCCGTAGTCGACGCCGTTCGAGGTCGAGACCCACAGGCGGTCCCCCACGATCGCGATCGAGCTCGAGGTGATGTTGTGCGGGAAGACGCCGCACTCGTCGATCATGTTGAAGGACCAGAGGATGTCGGCGTCGGTCTGCTTGACCTCGATCGTCTTGGATTTTCCGCCGGGGGCCCAGCCCATGTAGGCGCCCTCGCCCTGGAAGCCCTGGTTGCCGTCCTTCATCCCGTTGATGTCGATGCAGGTCACCTCGCACCGGTTGGTCAGGATGTACATCTTGTCGCCGTCGATCGTCGGCGAGGAGCAGATGCCCAGGTACTCCCAGTCGCTCACCTTGCCGGTGCCGAGCTTGGGCACGTTGAGCTCCCACAGGAAGTCCCCCGTCGCCTCGTCGAAGCAGTACACGCAGGAGCGGTCGCCCGTGAAGCGCTCGTCGCGCGGCACGTCGTTGTTCGTGCCCACGTAGACGCGTCCGTCGGCGACGGTCGGGTTGCCGTAGCTCTGCGAGCCGAGCTTGGCGATCCACTTGACGTTCTCGGTCGTCTTCGGATCGATCTCGTCGCTGGCGCCCAGGAACTTGCCCGCCTTGAAGTTGCTCGGCAGCCCCGTCTCGTTGCACGAGTTGTTGCGCGCAGCGGTGCGGCCCCAGGCAGGCCAGTCGTCGGCGGTGGCCGTCGAGGCGACCAGCGCGATCGCGCCAAGGGCGAGGAAGCGTGCTCTGGAATCAGTCATTGGGAGTCACCTGGAAGTTGTCGGCGTAGACGTGGAATCGGCTCTGCGGCGTGAACCCGAAGATCCCGGGCGAGCCGTTGATGTGCGGGTTGGCGTGGGTCACCTCGATCGTCCAAGCGTCCGGCTCGGGCTCGTCCCGCGGCCAGACCTTGCCACGGATCGTACCGGTGCCGTCCTCGGCGATGTCGACCCTGCTCTTGATCGTGTACCAGACGCCCGGCGTGGCTCGGAAGGGAACCTGTTCCTTGATGCGCTCATGGTTCGAGGAGACCTCGACCATACGCAAGTTGCCCATCAGGGCGATCAGGTAGCGCTGGTTCACGACCCCGATGGCGCCCATCGTCCGGCGGTTGCCGTCGGACATGCCGTCGATTTGGACGGTGTAGTTCGACATGTCGGGGTGGCCGTTGAAGCCCATCGCCCGCTGGAAGAGGGGCATGTCCAGGGTCTTGCGCAGCACCTTGCTTGCGCCGGTGTCCACGACCTCCCACTTCTTGAACACGCCGGTCCAGTAGGAGGGCGGGAAGGCCGAGGGGAGCCCGTCGGCGCCCTGCTTGTTGAGCTCGAAGCCCTCGAAGTCCTCTGCCCAGCCCAGCGGCTTGACGACGCGCAGGCGCGCGCTGCCGGACAGGTCGCCCATGCGCACCGTCACGGCCCCGACCCCGGGGCTGGTGGCGGTCAGGTCGCCGCCGCCTGCGGGGATCTGGATCACCCCGGGCAGCTCGAAGTTGGCGTCGACCAGGTCTTCGCTGACGGTCAGGCCCTTGTCGTCGAGGGAACGCACGCGCACGTGCAGCGGGTCGCCGACGGTCAGCAGGGTGTTCGAGAGAATGACCTGGAGGCGGACGGCCTTGCCGGGCTTCCCGGTTACCGTCAGCGGAGCCACGGCCCGACGGGTTCCTCTCCATTCGCCGTCGCCGAACACGTAGAGGCGCTCGGTGGTGTGGACGTAGATGCGCCCGTTGAAGATCGCGGGGGCGCCGAGACAGCTGCCCTCGAGCTGAACCGTCTGCAGGAGTTCCGGGCCCTCATCGGTCGGGCGCACGATGTGAAAGCTGCCGTTGGTCATCGGCACGTAGAGCTTCCCGTCCCCGTAGCAGGGCGAGGCGTGGATCTGGTCCGAGCCGAGCTTGTGTTGCCAGAGCACCTCACCGGTGTTCAAGTCCGTGGCGCAGAGCTCACCGGTCGCGACGGTGTTGTAGATGCGGTCCCCGACGCGCACGAGCGAGCTCGTGAAGGCCGTCAGCCCGTTGCGCCAGAGCTCGGATTCCTTGCCGAGCACGACCGGCCCGGACTCGGAGTTGGGCCTGGCGCCGAGCTTGATCGCGACCATGCGCCCGAAGGTCGAGTCGTCGAGGTTCTCCTTGCCGTTGATCGCGATAAGCCTGTCGTCGAGCAGGACGGGCGAAGCACACACGCCGCCGCCCGAGAGGGGGAATCGCCACTGGGCGTCCCCGGTGCGCGAGTCGATGCACACCACCTGGCCGCAGCCGGTGCCTGCATAGAGCAGGCGCTGGCCGTCCAGCTCCCCGACGACGGGATGAGAGTACGGCGAGTCGATCGGGCCGACGCCCGGACGGCACTCCCAGATGAAGTCGCCGTTGGTCTTGTCGAACGCGTACCAGTGATCGCCCGCGGGCCCGAAGGTCGGACCCCAGTGCGCGGTGATCACGTGGACGATGACCCGGTCCTCGTCGATCAAGGGCGAACCTGTCCGTCCGTTGGGGAAGGTCAAGCGCCCCAGGTCCTCCGTCAGGGACTTCTCCCAGTGGAGCATCCCTTCCGGGCTGTAGCACTTGAGGATCCCAGCCGTCGACAGGATGTAGACCTCGCCGGTCTCTGGATCGATCGACGGCGCGCCGATCGCGTACCGGTCATAGACCACGTCCGAGACGAAGTCGCTCCAGCGATCCTCCCAGAGCAGGCGGCCGGTCTCCTCGTCGAGGCAAGCGATGCCCTCCTCGAGGTTCTTGTCCTCGCCCGTGTAGAAGAAGCTGTACACCCGACCATTCGCGATGACCGGCGTACCGCGCCCGCGCGCCTCGAAGGTCCACAGCGGCTTGGTCGGGTCCACCGAGTCCGGCAACGCGTTCTCGGTGCTGACGCCCGCCTGGAGCGGACCGCGCCAATTGAGCCAACCGTCGACCTGGCCGAAGGCCGGAGCCGCGAGGAGGGACGCGAGGAGCAGGGTGCGGTTCATGGTCGATACGGTTCGGATCAGAAGCCGAGGCGGACGGAGAAGCCGAAGGTCCGCGGGGCGCCGGTCTCGGCGATGAAGGCGCCCGGTGCGCCCGCGCCGAAAGCGATCGGGAAGTACTCCTCGTCGAGCGCGTTGCGCAGGAAGAGGTCGAAGCTCCAGTTGCCGCTGCGCAGTCCGGCGCGAACGTCGAGGACCTCGTAGGACTCCTGGCCCATGTTGGCCGGGTCGTAGTAGAAGTCGCCGACGCCGCGATAGATCGCGCGCGCGACGAAGTCCAGGTTCTCCCTGAACTCGCTGGTGTACTGACCGCCCACCGCCCAGGTCAGGTCGGGGGCGAACGGCAGCGTGTTGCCGGAGAAGTCCTGGCTGAAGTTGTCGACGAAGTTGTCGAACTCGGTGTCCGCCGTGCCGAGCGAGGCGAAGGCGGTCAGGTTCTCGGTCAGGGCTGCGTCGAACTCGGCCTCGATGCCCGCGCTGGTCGAGGAGCCGGCGTTGTCCACGTAGCCGCCGGCCGTCAGGTCGAACAGGGAGAGCTGCATGTCGTCCCAGTCGATCGTGAAGGCAGCCAGGCGCAGGTTGTACTTGCCTTCATCGAAGCGGCGCTTGTAGCCGACCTCGTAGGAGGTGGCCTCTTCGGGGTCGTAGAAGTACGCGTTGCCCGGCGCAGTCAGGTTGAACCCGCCCGCCTTGAAGGACATCCCGGCCGACAGGTACGCCGTGCTGTCCTCGTCGAAGTGGTGCGCGACGCTGAAGCTGGGCGAGACCTGGTCGAAGTCGTCGTCGAAGGCGCGGTTCTCGTCGAGCACGGGGAAGCCGCCGATCTCGAAGGTGTGGTTCAGGGCGGCCTCCTTGTCCTCGCGGTCGTAGCGCAGGCCCGCGGAGAATTCCCAGCCGCTCTCGGTGGCCAGGGTCGCCTGACCGAAGACGCCGATGCCGGTGTCGTCGAACTCGCCGCGGTTCGTGTCGACGCCGACCGGCGGCGGCGGGTTGATGACCATGCCCACGTACGGGCGGAAGTCGTTGGCCGCCGAGCGGCCGGAGTCCGCGCTGAAGAAGGACATGCCCGCCAGCCAGCGCAGCTTCGAGCTCTCGCCGATCTCGATGCCACCCTCGGGGTCCGAGGCGTAGCGCAGCTCCTGGTAGAAGTACTGCTGCTCCTCGGTGGTTGTGCGGCGGATGCCGTCGATCGGGGAGAAGTCGAAGTCGGAGGTCTCGAGGATCTCCCAGTCGGTGTAGCTCGAGACCGAGGTGAAGGTGCCCCCGTCGCCGAACCACTCGTAGACCATCGACGGCGCGACCACGTCGCGTTCGGTGCTGCCCTCGAAGTCGTAGAAGACCTTGTGCGGGTTCACCTCGAGCGCCGACAGCGAGGCGAGGGCGAAGCCTCCGTCACGGGCACGCTCGGAGTAGATCCCCAGCCGCAGCTGGGAGTTCTCGCTCGGCGCGAGGTACAGGTTCGCGCGGCCGAAGGTCGACTCGCGGGAGTCGATGTCGTTGCCGGTGACGGTGTTCTCGGTGTAGCCGTCGCGCTGGGAGTGCAGCACGTCGACGGTCAGGCCCGTGCCCTTGTCGTCGAGCATGCCGTTGAACCCGGCCTCGAACTCGAAGAGGCCGTAGTCACCCGTCGTCGCGCCGTAGTAGGTCGAGGCGTCCTTGTGCGGGCGCGCGCTGACCATGTGCAGCACGCCGCCGAGGGCGTTGCGACCGTAGAGGCTGCTCTGGGGGCCGCGCAGGATCTCGATCCGATCGAGGCCGACCGTCGGCAGGTTCGAGCTGCCGAGGGTGAGCTGCGGCACCCCGTCGACGTAGGTCACGACCGCCGGCTCTCCTTGTCCCGAGCCGATGCCGCGGATGTACGGGAACGACAGGCGTCGCGCAGTGAACTCGGTCATCACCAGGTTCGGGACGCGCTGCAGGGCTTCCTCCATCGTGCGCACGTGGGCGTCGTGCAGCACCTCGCCGTCGATGGCGGTCACGGCGATCGGCACCCGGTCGAGGGGCTCCTCGATCTTGCGGGCCGTGACCACGGTGGTCTGGGGCTCGTCGACGGTTGCGTCGTCCTGGGGGGGGAGCAGGACGAGGAAGGCGGGCAGGATGAAGATCATGGGGG